>NZ_JAAOQS010000129.1:0-22797 GCF_011603105.1 Rhodococcus sp. A14
GTTGTCGAGTGTCCGGGCGGGTTGGTGGCGCTGCGGCGTTCTCGAAAACGTGCCCGGTGGTGCATCATCACGACCTCGGATTCGGTGTGGATGCTACTGGGGTGGCGGGCGATCGCATCGTGGAAGGCGGCGCTGCGTCCACGGAGAATGGCGGCACGGACCGCCGCCGTGTCGTCGGCGAGGAGGTACGCCGCGGCGCCGTCGCAGTCGAGGAGGAATTTCCCGTACGCCCGCCGCACCGGTGCCTGCTCGTCGAAGATCACCGGCAACACCACGTCGTCGACCAGGTGCAGCGGGAAACGAACAAGCCGGTACGCGGCCCGTATCAGCGCTCGCCCCACGGCGCCCAGTCCCATGGCCCGATCGTAACGCCGGCACGGGCTGTGGTGACGCCGAAACTGGGCCGGATCCCGACGGGGCCTGGCTCACCAGGTCGGAGCCGAGCCACCGCCCTGATCAGCACGTATCCGAAATTCGGAGCTCGCTTCACGCCGTCGCGGGGCCCGACGCACCAGCGCGCTTGACCCCGTCGAGGAAAGGCCGTTCGGGCTGCTCCGACTTGGCTTCGAATAGCTGGGCGTCCTCGAGAAGAGGAGGATCGTTCTATGACTGCCGACGGAACCGATGACGTGATTGCAGCAGTGACGGCCGCGCACGCCGCATGGAGCGAGTTCCTCGCGGCTGACACCAGTCACCTTGATACGACCAGGTGGGAAGCCCGGTATCGGGATCTGGCGTATGACCTGATGGATCGGATTGCCGACGCCACTCAGCAAGGGGTCGACATCACGTTGCAAATAGATTTCCGGCCGCGAGGCTAATTCTGAACACTACTCAGTAGCAGCGTTTTCAGCGCCTTTCCGGCCGGTGTCATCACCCTATCTGCGAGGTATCTGCCGGACCGCCGCCAACGCCGCTGACGCATGTGCGGTGATCGCCGAGGCCACCGCGCCAGATCTCCTTGGGGAACCAACAACTCGGCCCGGGCCTGCGATACAGCGGCTGGCGCACCATGCTCGATAGAGCCGGAATCAGTAGCGACGGATCCCTTTACGACGACGAAATATTGACCGTCGTCGCGCGTCTGCGGGAGACCGGCTCGGTTCCTCTCGTCCACGCTCACGAGTGGAATCTGCCCCCGACGACCCCTTCGACCTGACAACAGGATGGTCCGGCGCGGCCCGTGTTCCGGATCCGCACCTACGTGGGAGCGGTGTTCTCCGAGGCAGACGAGAAGGTCTTCTTATCCGACGCGCGCGAACCGACAGCGAGGCTGGTTCCGCGGTTTCTGCGGGGGATGCGTCAGGCGTACTCGACTGCGTCGAGGGGGCCCAGTGAGTTCCAGATCGCTTGGTAGCGCCTCCGGGTGAGGTCGTCGGAGTTGGCGAGGAGGGCGTCGAACAGCGACCGGGGGTCGGCGTGCCAGGACTGCACGAGCGTGTCGATCTCGCGCGCGGTAAGGAAGCCGGAGCGGGCGGCGGCGAGGATCTAGTCGTCGAACTGGTGTTGCCGGATCCGTGCTACCGCGTCGAGGTCGAGTGGCCCGTCGCTGGTGTCGACGGACCACATCGCCGCGACCAGGTCGTGGAGCGTCTGTGTGTGGATGGGCATGGCGGCCTGGCGTGTGCTGTCGGTATCGCTGACGCACTGTTCGGTGGTCATGGTGTGCACCTCCTCGGGTGCGCTTTTCCGCAATCGAGTTTTTGTAAACATGACGGTGGTGGGCGGGATGGCCGGGCTCGAGTGTCGGTCCATGATCAGCACGGGCCCATGCAAGGGGGCAGCGGCGACCCGTGCAGCTCACTCAGGGGTCCTCAACGTCACTCAGGGTCCCTGCGCTGATCTGACCGTTGTGTCAGGGAAGGGGTGTGGGTCACGTGTTGTCACATTGGTGGGGCGGGCGGCGTCTTATGTGCGACGCCAATCTCAAGGAGACATCATGAATGCGAGCAGTGTGCGCCCCGGGAAGATCGATGTGGTCGTGGTTGGTGGCGGGTACGCCGGCGTGATGGCGGCGAATCGCCTGACCAAGCGCGACGATGTGGCGGTGACGCTGATCAACCCGCGTCCGTGTTTCGTCGAGCGGGTCCGCCTGCATCAGCTGGTGGGCGGGTCCGACGATGCGGTGGTTGACTACTCCGCCGTGCTGGCCGACGGTATCCGGCTGTTGGTGGACAGCGTGACGAGGATCGACGCTGCCGAGCGCGGTGTGATGTTGGAGTCCGGCGGGACCGTCGGATACGACTACCTGATCTACGCCGTGGGCAGTGGCAGCGCCGACCGGGGCGTACCCGGAGCGACCGAGTTCGCTTATCCGACCGCCGGCCTGGAGGAGGCGCAGCGGCTTCGGTCCGTCCTCGATGACGCCCCCGTCGCGGCGCCGGTGACGGTGGTCGGTGGCGGTCCGCTCGGCATCGAGACGGCGGCCGAGCTCGCGGAGCTTGGGCGGACCGTGACTCTGGTCTGCGGCGACCGGCTCGGCCCGTACCTGCACCCACGGGGCCGACGCTCAGTGGCCAAGGGGTTGTCCAATCTCGGTATGACCGTGCTCGATGGCCCTGGCGCGAAGGTCACCACGGTGACACGCGACGCCGTGGAGCTCAGCGGCGGCCGTGAGCTGCCGAGCACGGTGACAATCTGGACCGCCGGCTTCGGCGTTCCGGACCTGGCCGGCCGCAGCGGGCTGAGCACCGACGCCGTGGGCCGTCTCCTCACCGACGAGACGCTGACCAGCGTGGACGACGAACGCATCGTCGCGACTGGCGATGCCGCGGCCCCGTCGAACCTGCCGATGCGGATGAGCTGCCAAGCTGCGCTGCCCCTCGGCGCGCATGCCGCTGACACGGTGCTCAGCCGGATAGCAGGGGAGCGGCCCGCAGACTTCGGCAAGGGGATCGCTGCCATGTGTGTCAGCCTGGGGCGTGGCGGCGGCGTCTTCCAGGTCGCCCACCGGGACGACACCGCGATGCGGCTGCACCTGCGGGGCCGCCTCGGCGCGAAGCTCAAGGAGGCCGCGTCCGCGAGCCCCGTCAAGCAGCTGGCGGGCGAGGCGCGAAAGCCCGGGTCGCACACGTGGCCGGTCAACGACGCCTCCCGACGGCAGCGGGTCCAGGCTGAGCACGGTCGATCGCTGGCCAAGCCAAGCGGCCCGGCATGAGCGAGGAGGTGGATAAGGAGCGAGCCAGATGCGGTCGCCCGGCTGCCCGCGCGGCGGAGTGAGGGTGAGGACCGGCCCCCGCGTGGGTCGGGGGATTCACGGGTGTGGTGTGTCCGTGCTCAGTGCGGCGAGCTTTCGCATCCCGGCCGGGTAGAGCCGCTTGCCGGCGATCAGTGCGGCGATTGCACCGAGGTAGACCAGGGGTGAGAGTTGCAGGGCCCGAAGCAGCCCTAGGTGGTCGGCGAGGACACCGACGGTGAAGGGGCCCAGCGCCATTCCCAGCAGGTTGTAGGCAACGGCGAGGGTACCCATGGCGGAGGCTCGGACAGAGGAGTGCGTGAGATTGGCTACCATGGCCGCGGATGGGCCGGACGCCCCGCCGGAGAAGAAGGCACCGATTGCGATCAGGACCATTTGCGCAGTCCCGGTACCGACGCTAAATCCTACCGTCAGGAACACGAGCGAGATCAGGCAGAAGGCGATCGCTGCGGTCCACTTGCGGCTGGTGTCGGTGCGGCCGACACGGTCGGTGATGATGCCGCAGATCACCATTCCGCTGCCGACGAGCAACACGAAGACTGCCGCCATCGCGCCGGCCTCGGCCGGGGCAAGGTCGTAGTAGCGGTTGAAGAAGCTGGGGAGCCAGGACAGCAGCACTCCGGCGGTGAACAGATGCAGTCCGCCGCCGATATAGGCGCACAGGACCGCCGGGTTGGTGAACAGGGTCGACACCGGGGCGCGGTACCCCGCCTGTGTTGCAGCAGCTGTGACCGCGGGCAGGTCGTCGGCGGCGTGCTGGGCAAGTTTACGTTCGGTGATCAGGGCTCGGTACAGCGCGACCAGGATCAAACCGAAGATCGCCATGGCCGCGAACGACCAGCGCCAACTTACGTGGACGGCGATGACGCCGCCGAGGGCGACACCGATCACCGACCCGAATGATCCGCCGGCCATGAAGGCTCCGCTGAGGGTGGCGTGCAGTCGGGGGGCGAAGACGCTGAGCACGACCGCGATACCGACGCTGGTATAGGCGGCCTCGCCGACTCCGACGAGGAACCGGGCACCGAGCATTTGTTCGTAGCTGCCGGCCACCGCGCACAACAGGGTGGCTGCGCTCCAGAGCACGGCCATGAGGACCAGGCTCTTGACCCGGCCCCACCGGTCCGCCAGCAGCGACAGCGGCAGGGTGAGCAGGCCGACCATGAGCGCGACGATGCTCGAGAGCGAGGCGAGCTGGGAATCAGACAGCGCCCATTCAGTTTTCAGGAACGGGAAGATGGCGCTGAGAACCTGCCGGGACATGTAGTCCGAGAGCAGCAGCCCGAAGGTGAGGGCGAAGACGATCCACGGATACCTACTCGACCGGGTGCTGGGGCCGACGCGGGGTGCGGCGGCCGGGTCGTCGACGGAGATGGCACGCAGTTCCATGTGGTGCTCCTAATCTAATGACCGACCGTGGTCGTGGGCACGTCGCGACCGGAGATACCAGCCGCGTCGGAGGGGGCATCGTCGAACTGGGCACGGAGGAACGGCAGCACGATGTCGGTGACCTTGTCGGGCGCATCGAGCCAGGGCCAGTGTCCGGTTCCCGGCACGATGTCGACCCGCGCGCCGGGAAAGCTCGCCAACTGCCGCTGGGCGAACTCGACGGGAATGAAGGGATCGTCCGCGCCCCACACCACGAGCGACGGAACCTCCAGATCCCGGAGCGGGCCGGTCAAACTTCCTTCGAGCACGGCGAGGTCCAGGGACCTGTACATCTGGAGCACCGCCCGTTTGGTACCCCAGGGCGCGGCGTGGTCCACGATCCGGTTCAGCCAGTTCTCGGGCAATGCGGGATTCTTGCGTCCGATGATCGCCCGGGTGACCCGGCGGCTCATCATCAGTTGCACCAGTTCGCCGACGAACCGGCTTCGCCACAGGCGAGCGAATCCGTGCCAGTGCGAGTTCCTGTTGATGCCGGTGTCGATGAGCGTGACGCTCGCGACGTGCTGGGGATGCGCGGCAGCCCAGGCCAGCCCCCACGGCCCCCCGAAATCGTGGAGGACCAGATGCGCGCGCGTGACACCGAGCTGGTTGATGATTCCCTCAAGGTGTTCTGCCTGCGACGGCACCGTGAAGTCTTGATTCGTGCGCCGTTCCGTGTCGCCGAAACCGGGCATGTCGGGGGCGATCACCCGGGCGAAGGCGGCAACCTTCTCCAACAACGGGACCCAGTCGTCGCCGGCCCCGGGATTTCCGTGCACGAACACCACGGCCTCGTCGGATCCGGAGGGGCTGTTGGTCAGGACCGGTGACCGGACCTCTCCCACCACGATGTGCAGCTTGTCGAGCATTGTTTCTCCATGCAGTAGTGCCCGATGGGGCCAGTAAGTGTCATGGGAGTCGCGTTGCGGCCCCCGGTTGCCGGCGCGGTCGGATGCGTGAGGCAACCTAGGCGAGGCTGCGTTTGAGGATCTTTCCGGTGGCGGTCATCGGCAATGACGTGACGAACTCGACCATCCGTGGGTACTTGTAGGCGGCCATCTGCGTCTTGGTCCACTCGATCAGCTGGCCTTCGGAAATGTCCGCATCCTTGCCCAGGATGACGAAGGCCTTGACCTCCTCGCCGTGGCTTTCGTGCGGTACCCCGACCACTGCCGCCAGCGAGACCGCCTGGTGGGCCATGAGTACCTCCTCGATTTCCCGGGGGTACACGTTGAAACCGCCGCGCACGATCATGTCCTTGGCCCGGTCGACGATGTAGTAGAAGCCGTCCTCGTCCCGGCGGGCGAGGTCCCCGCTGCGGAACCAGCCCTCGCGCATCACCTCGACGGTGGCCGCGGGCCGGTTGTAGTAGCCCGTCATCACGTTGTGGCCCCGGATCGCGATCTCACCTACCTCATTGGGCGAGGTCACAGGCTTCCACTGGGCATCGACCAACTGGACCTGCACACCCCAGACGGGCGTGCCGATCGACCCCGGCCGGGTATCGCTCTCGGCGTCGCTGAACACCGCCAGCGGCGATGTTTCCGACAGCCCGTAGCCCTCGAGGATCTGGACGCCGAATCGCTGCCGGAACTGCTTGAGGATCTCTACCGGCAGCGCCGATCCACCCGAGATCGCCTTACGCAGGTTCGCCGCGATCCGTGTCACGTCCACTCCGTCGACTCCGGCGGCGAGGGCGTCGAGCAGACCCCAGTACATGGTGGGCACCCCCGCGAAGACCGTCACGTTCTGCTCGTTCATGATCTTCAGGGCGGATTTTGCATCAAATCGCGGCAGCAGGATCAATGTCGCGGCCACCGAGAAGGCCGAGTTCATGTTCACGGTCTGGCCGAAGGTGTGGAAAAGCGGTAGCGCCGTCAGGTGCGTGTCCTGTTGGCTCGGTCTCGAGTCGAACAGGCGGTTGGACGTTTGCGCATTCATCACCATGTTCGAATGTGACAGCTCGGCTCCCTTGGGCTGCCCGGTGGTGCCACTGGTGTAGAGGATCACGGCAGTGTCGGTGGCCTCGCGCAGCGCGCTCTCGAACTCGCTGGACTGGTTTTCGAGGGCGTGCGGCAGAGCCGGGACGCCCTTCTCCGGGACCACCTGGTCCGCGCTGATCACGAAAAGGTGTTCGCAGCCCGGGGTGTCGGCGAAGCCCTCGCGGGCAAACTCGGCGATCGGCAGGTCCGGCGTGCTCTCGTGGCAGAAGTAGGCCTTGGCCTGCGAGTCGGCCAGGTGGTAAGCGATCTCGCGGCCCTTGAGCAGGATGTTCAGCGGCACCACCACCGCGCCGGCCTTGAGGATCCCGTAGTAGAGGATCGGGAACCACGGCACGTTCGGGAGGGACAGGGCCACCGTGTCGCCGGGCCGGATCCCGCGCGAGACGAGAAGGTTGGCTACCTGGTTGGAGACGGCGTCGAGCTGGGCGTAGGTGAACCGCTGCTCGCAGTGAATCAGGGCGACGCGGTCCGGATACCGACGAGCGGAATCCTCTAGGAGCATGGACAGATTGAGCATGTGGCAACTCTCTCGGTGGGTACTGCGGCCGGGGGGCTTTGTCGAAGCGGGCGTGGATCGCCTTGGGGCGCCCGAAGGTGGCCGGACGCCTTCGCGGGCACTGGCCGGGAACGGCGCCGTCGCCGGGATCACCGGCGAAGAATCGGAAAGCCCAGGCGGTGGTTCACCGAAGCCGACCACCTGCCCGGGCATCTGCGGGGCGGAACCCCCAGTGCCGCTACCGTCTTCGGCGGACAGTGGGTGAATTCCCTAGAAGGGACGCGCCGGCAACGGCTTGATCAGCGGCTCGAGCAGGGGCGCCGCCAGTGCACAGGTGAGCACCTCGGAGGGGTCGAGTCGGATGTACTCCCGTGTGGATTCGTCGACCTCCCACACATCCTCACCGATGAGGCGGCCCTCGTCGTCGTAGGGCCAGTTCATGTACTGCCGGTTCTTCATCAGATAGGTCGCCTGCGGGTCGACGTCGACGCCGTCAGCGGCCAGCGCCGCTCCGGGCGTCTGCTGGTAGAGCACGAAGTCGGTGCAGATCAGGTTGTCGCCGACAGCGATCTTCTCGTCCTCGACGTAGAAGATGCACTGCCCGGTTCCAGCCCATTCGCAGTAGACACTCTTGATCGCGTCGGCACCCTCGAGCTTGACCATGCGACCGAACGTGTTGAAGTTGTAGACGGGTTTGTCGACCATCATGTCGGGTGCGAAGATCTCCTCCCAACGGCCGGCGATCTCCAGGTTGCGGTGCCGGTTGTAAGCATGCAGCAGGTACCGGTGCCGCGGGTTGACGGTCTGCTCGATCAACTGCTCAACCGCAATGTTCGTCTTGGTGACGTCGAATCTACTCATCGTTTTCCTATCAGAGCTGAAACTGTGTGATGGCTGAAATTGTGTGATGCGGTCCGGCGGTGCGGACCCGAACACCTCGGCGCGAGCGCGCCGTGGAGGAGTTCGTCGTACTCGGTCGCCCGCTGGTCAAGCGGGCGTTCACGCACCGCGATACGCCGCAGTGCGCCAGCGAGTGGTGTCCGGATCGGAACACTGCCGGAGGGCGTCGCGCAGTCGCGCCCGGAACTGGGCGGTGGTAATCCCGAAGCGGACGAACACTTCGTCGCCGGGCGGGCCGCCGTAGGGTGCCCAGACCTCGGCGAACCGGATGATCTCCGCCGCCTCGTGATGCGGGTAGGTCCGGCGAGCCGCCGCTGCGGCGGCCTGCTGCGTGCGCCGTCGATGCTGTCGATAGCTCTGCACCTGCGCGGTGAGGAACGCCTCGCGCGAGTTCGGCCGCGGAATGGGTGAACGGAGCTCGGATGCGTGGGGAGTGCCGGTCATGGGGGTCCTGGGGTCGGTCGCTAATGCTGTCTCGCGCACGGCCGCGGAAGGTGGTGGGCACGGGGTTTCTCCGGCAGGTCACCTGTCATCAGGCCCGTGCGGTCGCGTTGTTCTGCGCGGCCGGAACTTCCGGGCAACACACGCGGGAACGGGAGACCTAGAAGGTCTGATCTCCGGCGATCGTCGCGCGCTCCATTTTCCGGACCGCCGGCCAGTAGTCCTGCACCGCGTAATGCTGCGTGGATCGGTTGTCCCAGATAGCGACGCTGTTCTTCGTCCACGTCCAACGGACCTGATATTCAGGGATCAATGCCCGGCTTTTCAGGTAGTCGAGCAAATTACTCGCGCCCGGCGAGTAATCGGCACCGTAACGCACCCTGCTCGGCGTGTGGAAGTTCGTGAAGTGCGTGGAGAACACATTCACATAGAGGATCTCTTCACCCGTCTCAGGATGCGTGCGCACAACCGGGTGCTCGGCATCAGGGAAACGCTCCTTCAACTCGTGCCGCACGTCCAGCGGCTTGGAAGCACCGAAAACTGCCTCAAAGCCGTGCCGAGCACGCAGGAACCGCACGTCCTCCTTGACATGGTCCGGAAGCTCCCGATACGCCTCGACCATGTTGACCCAGACGGTGTCGCCACCCACCTCCGGCGTTTCCACACAACGCAGAACGGAGCCCATGGATGGACACTCGCGCCAACTGGTGTCGCTGTGGAAAGAGTTCTCGTAGTGCCCCTCGCTCGAATTGTCCTTGTACAGGAGCACTACGCCCGAATCATCATCGGTGTTGGGGTGGCCCTCTTCGAGCGAACCGAACTTCTTCGCGAACTCGACGTGTTGAGTACGCGTGATGTCCTGATCTCGGAGGAACAACACTTTGTGCTTCAGGAGGAGCATCTTCAATTCTGCGAAGAGTGTGTCGTCGCGAGTGATATCGGGAATCTGCACGTCGAACAGTTCGGCGCCGATGTGACGGGTCAACTGCTTCATTCTGATCCGCGAATTCGCGGCTTGCGCGGGTTCCTCGAATTTAACGGCGGTGCCCATGGGTGTCGCTCCTTTTCTTTCATGCGGAAGGGTTACTCGTTCAGCTCGGCCCGCAATGTCAGGGGCCGATCGCTGAATGCTCTTCAATTGCGACCATCAATGACTGGATTCGCAGCTTCAGGTGTCAAAACTGTATCGCTCGGGCGTGAAAAGAATTTGACCTCACGTTGCATCTCGCTTGACGCGCTATTACTGGTGCCCGGACACGAAGCCGCGACGAACGGTCGGCTCGGGAAGCCGGCAGATCCGGCGGTGCGGCCTCGCCGGCAGCCTCGGAGCCAAGCCCGGACCTGAACGCTCAGGACACCAAGCTCCGGAGTGCCTTCGCCGCGACATCCGCGGATCCCTGGTCAGGTGGACCCGGCCCGCCTGCCGGAGGTTGCGGTTATCCCACGCTCACAACTCGGGGTCGCTGACCCATCGCCCGGTGGATCCGCCCCCCTCGGCGTACCTGCTGAAGCCGATCGGCCGAAGGAACAGACGGAGCATCCCCTGTCGGTGGACCCGGCCGCACTCGCTGGCAGCAGGCGATATCGGTCACCGGTCGTCAGGCACTCGGCGCTACCCACGACCGCAGCTGCGAGGTACCCTCGACTGCCAGTACCTGGCCTTACCAAGTGATATAAACCCAGGCAGGAGGCACCTCCCCCTCGCGCGCCGCAATAGGGAGCCCCCTGCCAGGTCGTCACGACTGAAGGAGAACGCTTACCTCCGCTCGACGAGAATCGGAAAGACGCCGCGATGACCATGCTCGTCCGCAATGCCGCTCTGACCGGCTACCTGGATCTCGTTCGGTCTCGGAAAGTTGACCCACTTCCCTTACTGAGGTCGGTGGGACTGCAGGCAGCTGACCTGGCCGTGCCAAACCAGTGGATCGCCATCGACGCCGCCGCTCAACTCCTCGAGCGGTCTGCGGTGGCAACAGGTCTCGAGGACTTCGGAATTCGCCTGGCCGACAGCCGGAAGATGACCAACCTAGGCCCGATCAGTGTCGCTGCGCAGGGCGAGGCGGATCTTCGCGGCGTACTGATGTTGCTCGGCCAATATCAGCACATTCGCAGCGAGGCCATCAGCCTCCGGATCTCCGAAGCGGACGACCTCGCGAAGGTCAGGATTGACTTCAACCTAAGTCCCGACGTCAACTCCACACATTTTTCTGAGATGACCGTGGGGGCGCTTATCCGTCTAATCAAGTTCGTTGTCGGAAACCAGTGGAATCCGGCACATATCTGCTTCACCCACGACGCGCCGGCCACCCGGACACGTCACCCCAAGACCTTGGGGAAGTCGGTCCGATTTAGCGATAATTTCAATGGTTTCGTATTTCCTGCGAGCGACCTAGACCTCCCGAACAAACTGTTTGACACGTTGTTTCAATCGTTCGCGAAGGAATATATCGACACCATCGCCAGCCCGCGCCCCGTCGATGACCTCGATCGCATCCGTGAATTGATCGAGACCACTCTCCCGACCGGCCGGTGTTCACTGCAGCATGCCGCGAAGACCCTGGGAGTCAACCGCGTCACGGTATATCGACTTCTTGCCCGGTCGAACACCTCATTCTCGGAGATGGTGAATACCATCCGAGCGGAGTTGGCCCGGAGATATGTCACCCAGCAGACACGCTCCCTAACGGATATCGCTGGACTGCTTGGATTTTCCGAGCTCTCCGCGTTCTCGCGATGGTTTCGAAACGAGTTCGGATCCAGTCCAACGGTATGGCGGGCGGAACGCGGGAACGGGGCCCGGTCGGCGTAGCCCAGCGACACCGGTGGGCAGACAGCTGCCGATGTCGAGGAATTCGTTGACGGTGAAGCAAGCCCTGAGTTGCTCACGGACGCGAGGACCGGCAGCTACTGGGCTCTTTACTTCAGAGGACTCTGGTACAAGGCTATTCTCCCCGCTGGCAACCAGCGGAATTTGCCTTGGTGCAGGCCCGTGACCACCTCCTCGGAACCGGGAACCTGTGGTCATTCGTGCTCTTTCCGGGCGGAATAATGTCGGATCCGACGGAGACCGTTCGATGCTGTTGAGCGCATCGAGTACCACGTCGGCGCTCGTGGTCGGGATTCGGAAGTGTTCGCCCTCCGACGCCCGGAGGCGGTCCCGCACGTAGACGAGCATGGCGAGTTCGCGTTCGAGGTCTGCTGCGGTGCGGTCGCTAACGACTCAGAATCGTGACACGGAGGCCTTCGTCCGAGAAGACTGGCGGTACGGTGTCTTCAGCTCACCCAGTCCGCGAGGGGACGTGCCGTGATCGCAGGTCAACACCCCGAACGACGAAACCCCTAAGTGCGAGCGGATCGGGTTCCACCTCTGCGTGTTTCGGTATGCTCGTACCGTCGGCGGCAACGCCGACAGCACGCGTGGGAGCGAGTTGCTGGTTTGGTCACCGGAATGCTTCTCCCGGGTAGACCCACGCTGCGGTCGGGTTCGAGCGTGGCAGGTCGTCAATTGGGACATTATTGCCTGCCACGCTTCATCATATCTGGGGGGTATTCGACGCAGCGGGAGGGGATCTGGTGGCGTACAACGTGAGCCCGGATGCACCGGCGAGTCGGTTGGATCCGGAGGCCGGCACCAGCACCACGCCCGCATCGAAGCCCGCCGGCTATCGTTCCGCCGACACGTACAAAGACCGCGCACAGGAGCGTGACTCGGCGCGGGAGCTGGACCGGATGGTTGAGGACGCCGAATTCACCCGTGCTCGGAAAGACCTGGAGCGGGCCTTCCCCCGAGCGACAGTGCCCGAGGTCTCCGAACGTAAACGCCGCGAGCTGCCGATCCCGGATTCGATTCGTCAGCCGCCGAGTTCACGTCAGCGCAAGGTGCGCTCGGTGAACAAGCACCAGGCGCAGTCGCGGTTGCCGGCAGTCGGTTACACCGCCGTGCAGAACCTGATTACCGACCCGGACCGGTGGAAGACGGTCGGCGAGGCGTTGTCGACGGCACGCGGTGACGCGCAGCAACTGGACGTGAAGATGCGGTCGCAGGTCCAGCGGGTGGACCGGGCGATTCAGACCGCGGAACGGTTCAACGACCGAGGACACATCCTCTACTGCGCGGTTACGCTCCCGCACATGGTGCCGCAGGAAGCGGTCAACCTGCCCTCGACGCTGCAGCCGGGATCGCGGTTGGATTTCGACCGGCACACAGTGGCCACCCATGCCCTGCACGAACTTGACCCGACGGTCGGGAGCGGGACGTGGTGTTCGAGATCGAAACCGACATATGGGGCGGTCGGACACGGTCGACGACACTGCGCACCTGCTGCCGCGGGGGATGCGGTTCGATGTGGTCTCGGCCGGTGAGGGGCGTTACCGTCGCCCGGACGGGAGCATCGGCCGGCGGATGATCGTGCAGCTGCGGGACATCACCGAGGAATGAGGGGAACGAGATGGGACTGTTTACCGACGACAAGGGTCGCCCCGAGTTGGTCGTGCACCCGGACATCAAGTTGGGACGCGCGCATTTCCGGCCCGTCGACGACCAACCCGAACCGGAGGAGACCCCGAAGCAACGCGCCCGCCGGGAGCTGAAGAAGCGGATGACCGACGAGCGGCTCGCGAAACAGAAAACCGAAGGCACCAACCCCGAGTAGGGGTGAAAGCCTCCGGCTCATCCTGTGCATCCGCAGTGTTCAAACTCTAGCTCATTCTTGCTCAGGTACTAGACAGCCCGCCCTTGTTCGAGTGGCCCCGGCACCGGGACCAGCGGATCGGGGGACGTGTCATCATCCCTGGTGAAAGCCGCACTCCGTAGTGTTCGGTGCGGCGGTCAGGAACGGTCGCATCTCGAGCCATTCGTGGATCGGTTTCCCATCCGCGCCCGGGGCGGCGGACAGTTCGCCGGCCAGTTCGAGTGCCCGCTCGTGGGTCTCGACGTCGATCACCATCCAGCCGGCGATCAGGTCCTTGGTCTCCGCGAACGGGCCATCGGTGACCGGCGGTCGCCCCTCGCCGTCGTACCGGACGAACGTGCCCTCCGGGGAGAGTGCCTGACTGTCGACGAACTCGCCGGTGCCCTCCAGTCGGGCGGCGAAGTCGTTCATGTACTGCACGTGGGCCGAGATTTCCTCCGGCGTCCACTGGTTTATCGGTACGTCATTGACCGATGCCGGCGCGCCGCGGTAGTGCTTGAGCAACAGGTACTTGGCCATCATGTTCTCCCTGGGTGCGGTGCGGCCCATTCTGGCCGTTTCACTCCGGGGACGAAGCCGCGCGCGGGTTCTCGACATACCCCGACGACATTTTTTTCTAGCTCAGTTGTCGGATGCGGGGGAGCACATCGACGAGTTGCTCGAAGAGGGCGGGCCACCCGCGGCGAAGCCAGGTCAGCCGGCCGCGGTCGAGGTGGCCACCGTCGATGAGGTGGGAGAGGCGGTGCTGCTGCTCGGGGACACCCAGCTCACGGAGTTTTGCATAGACCGGGTTCACGGGCAGCCGGTGTCGGGCGATGTGTGCCCAGACGTCCTCGGTGGTCCAGTCCCAGATCGGCCCGTACGCGGCGGTGCCGTCCGCGCGGGCGATGATGCCGTCGCGGCGGCCACCTCGGGTGTAGAGCATTCGGCGGGGGCGGATTCGTCGGCCCGCATACCCCACAGCTCACCCGGGCCGAGCAGTGCGTGCGCGCGGCGAGCGGGTTCAGTGATCAGCGCCGCGTGCAGATCCACCATCGCCGCGGCCGCACCGTCGGTGAGTGCGGTGTGGTTCCACAGGCCGGAGTCGGCGAGCACCTGCAGCAGTGGTGGGTCGGTGGGGATGCAGTGCAGGTCCAGCCGCCAGGTGTGGGCGAGTTCGGTGAGGTAGTCGTAGGTTTCGGGGTAGTCGAGGCCGGAGTCGAAGAACACCACCGGCACCTCCGGTTCGACGCGGCGGGCCCGGTCGAGGATGACGAGCGAATCCTTTCCGCCGGAGAACGCGAGGTACCCGTCGTGGCCGGCCAGATGTGACTCGATCCGAGCGGTGATGTCCGCGATGGCCTTCGCGCCAGCTCTCGCCGACGGCCCTCGAAATCCACGCAGTGCGGCGAGATCCAGGCCAGGTTCCGATGTCGTCGCTCCGCCACTCACCCATCGGCAGTGCGGTGTGCATAGGGGACCTATGGCCCATATGGGTGCCAGCAGCAGACGCGGAGCCGCGACATGCTGGATACGGCACCTGTCGTCCCGGCGTGCCCGCGCCCGGGCTTCGGCACCGGCGTGATGTTCTGCGGTTGAATGGACGGCATGGGGTCGTCCGCGGTGGAGCAGCTGTGGCAGGCGTTGTCCGAGAACGGTTGGCGTTGGTGTGCGTCCGTGGCCCGCAGAGTCGGTGGGCGGATCTGCGGACGGTTGGGGAAGACGGCGCAGTGGGGCTGACCTGGCTTGTCCGGGAGGCAAGTGAGATCGCCGAGCAGTACCCCCACGACAGAGCGAAATCGTGACGCCGCCGGAACTGACTTCGGAGCAGGACGTGGTGTGGGCGGCCATCGACACCGTCGGCGTGGATCGGGTGATGGTGGGCAGCGATTGCTCCTAACCGTTGGGTGAGCGCCCCGGCGGTGAGGTGGTACGTACTAATTAGTGCGTAAGTATGTCGACTATTGGCCTTGTGTCTGATTGAATCACGGTGTGCGAGATAACGATGGCCGCAAACTCGACCATGCAACCCTTGCTGTGTTGAGAAGGCGTGCGGTGGAGCAGGTTCAGGCCGGGGCGCACCCCGAACAGGTCGCCGAGACGTTGGGGCTGCACCGCAAGACCGTCTACGGGTGGGTCGCGAAGTTCCGCGCCGGGGGCTGGGAGGCGCTCGAAGCGAAACCGGTGCCCGGCCGACCTCCCACCCTGACCGGCGATCAGCTGGCGCGGCTGTATTCGATCATCGTCGGCACCGATCCGCGTCAGCTCGAGTTCGAGTTCGCCCTGTGGACGCGGAACATGATTCGCGAGGTGATAGGCCGCGAGTTCGGGGTCACCATGTCCGAGGTCACCGTCGGCCGGTGGCTCAAAGCGATGGGATTGTCCCCGCAGAAACCCCTCTACCGGGCGTATCAGGCCGACCCCGAGGCCGTCGAGCAGTGGAAGAGCACGACGTTCCCGAAGATCCAGAAACAGGCGAAGAAGGCGAAAGCGACGATCTACTTCACCGACGAGGCATCCGTGCGCAGCGACTACCACGCCGGCACCACCTGGCGCCGGTCGGGCGCACCCCGGTCGTTGCGGTGACCGGGGCCCGGTTCTCGGTGAACATGATCTCCGCGATCAGTGCCAAAGGTGCTCTGCGGTTCTCGATCATCGATGGCACCCTCACCGCAGCGAAGTTCATCGACTTCTGCAAACGCCTGCTCCGCGACAACGACGGGCCGGTGTTCTTGATCCTCGACGGGCATCCCGTCCACCGGTCCAAGGCCGTCACCGCCTTCGCCGACTCCACGGGCGGCCAACTGACCCTGTTCCGCATCCCCGCCTACTCGCCGCAACTCAACCCGGACGAATGGGTATGGAAGAACGTCAAACACGACCGCATCGGCCGATCCGGCATCACCGGGCCCGACCAGTTCAAGACCCTGTGCACCCGGGCTCTGCGGCGGCTGCAACGCATGCCGCACCTCGTCCGCGGCTTCTTCGCCGACCCCCACCTCGCCTACATCCGCGCCGCCGCATAATCAGTCGACATACTTACGCTCGCCTTAGTAAGAGCAAATTTCTCGATGAAGGGGATCTCCAGATCGATGTCCGGTGGATGGCCTATCTGTCTTGTCCTACGACCACCGTATCGTCGATCCGCCGACGCCGCTCGCTACCTCACCAGCGTCCGCTGCCGTCTCGAAACAGTCGACACTCTCACCGCCACAGCGCAACTCGCGGCTGGAACACCAAGCCGCCGACCATGACCTGCACCACAAGCGTGACCCCAAAACCCGGCTATACCGCTTCTGGCTACCTAGCTGGTGGACGCGGCGCGTTGCGGGGCTGGGCCGGTGGTGCCTCGGATCTGGAGGCTGACCGGGAAGACTCGCTTGCCGGGTTGTTCCGGTGTGTTGTCGTCGAGTCGTGCGAGGAGGAGCTGGACCGCTTCGGCGGCCATGTCCTCGATGGGCTGGTGGATGGTGGTGAGGTTGATCATTGCCCATCGCGCTTGTGGTGAGTCATCGAAGCCGATCACGGACAGTTCGGCGGGTACGGACACGCCGAGACGCGCGGCCGCGTCCAATGCTGCGAACGCCAATTCGTCTGTGACGCAGTAGATCGCTGACGGTGGGTGGTCCATCGACAGCAGTGATGTCGCCATGTCCACGCCGTGCTCGTGAGTCATGGTTGCCCGGCGGATGTAGTGGTCGGGTAGGGCGATTCCGCGGCGTTGGAGTGCGTGCCGGGCGCCGTCTTCGCGGGCGGCACCATTGGTGCGGTCGCGCGGTACCGACAGGATCGCGATGTCGCGGTGACCGAGTGCGGTCAGGTGGTCGATCACCAGCTCGCCGGCACCTTCGTCGTCGGAGAGGACCACTTCGAGAGACAGGGTGGGATCGTCGCGGCTCAGGAGCACCACTGGGGTGCTTCGTTCGAGCACTCGGCGCACGGTGCGGGATTTGCGGCGAGCGGATACGAAGATCATCCCGTCCACGGTCGCCGGGTCGAGGACGTCCACGCTGTCGACGCCCTCGGGGACGTCCGGGTCGCGTATGAGGGCCATGCGATAGCCGCGTTCGCTGAGCCGGTGCTGAATGGCGTCGACGACGGTGGGGTAGAACGGCGAGGTCAGGTCGGCGACCACGACACCGATCGCCCGCGCCCGTCTGGTGACCAGGCTGCGAGCTGCCGAGTTGGGGACGTAACCGAGTTCCCGGGCTGCGGCAAGTACCCGTTTGGTCGTCCGCTCGGCGACGGCGGGGTCTCCTCGCATGACACGGGAGACTGTCGACTGGCTCAGTCCCAGGTAGGCGGCGAGATCGACACTGGTTACCACGTGCGGATCATACCCAACGGTGGGCCGGGTTCGGATGACGTCGCCGCGGGCTCCGAGGCCTGGGCGTGGCGCCGTGTGGTCGGCGTCGAACGGCTTCGACGGGTCGTCCTCGCACCACCTCGATTGCTGGTGGGTGTGCCTTCCTCGTGGGTTTCATCGGACAACCCCTCCCTCCTCGGTCCGGGATTGGTGTTGCGGGCGTGGGGGAGATTGGCGGCGGGTGCGCCGCGGTCCGGGATTCCCGGCCGCGGCACTCGCGCGGATCGCCGTCGAAGTATGCGCCGGCAACGTCCGTACCTCCGGTTCGGCCCGGCCGAGCGCGGCGCCGGCGGCCGACCGGAAACGGTTACCCACTGTCAGGCGGTGTTCCGGCCACCGCTGAGGTCCAGTGTCTGTCCGGTGACGTAGCTGGCCTCGGTCGAGAGCAGCCAGGTCGCCAGGGCAGCGAATTCTGCTGTGCTGCCGACCCGGCCCATGGGGACCCGGGAGAGGAGTGCGGCGTTGCGTTCGGGACTGAGGTCGTCGAGCATCCGGGTGTGCATCATCGAGGGTGCGATCGCGTTGACGGTGACGTTGTGTGTGGCGACCTCCTTGGCGGCGGTTTTGACCAGGGACACCACGGCCGCTTTCGATGCGGAGTAGGCGGCCTGGAAGGGATTACCTTCCCGCGCCGAGATCGAGGACAAGATGGCCACCCGGCCGTAACCCTGCTCGGTCAGCGTGGGAAGTAGTGCGGCGAGGCCGTGGAAGCAGCCGTCCAGGTTGACACTCATGGTCTTCGACCAGCCCTCGAACGGCATGGCCGTGATCGTGGTTTCCGGTCCTTGGATGCCGTGCGCGAAGAGTGCGCCATCGAGGCGGCCATGGGTGGCCAACACACGGGCGAGGGTCTCGTCCCAGGCTGCACGGTCGGTCACGTCGAGAGCCGCGATGTCGCGGCCCGTCCCGTCCCCGTCCCCGACGACGTCGGTGCACACCACCGAGGCGCCCTCGTGGATGAGCCGGTCCACTGCCGCTGATCCGAGGCCACCGGCAGCGCCGGTGACGAGGATGACGCGTCCGGCGAATCGGCCGGGATAGAACGTCGAGGGGTCGGCGGTGGTGACGTGCAGGGAGTCGGTGGTGTCGACTGCGGTCATCGAATCGCTTCCGTTCGTTCGGTGTCGGCGGTGGTGATCAGCTGTTGTGTTGCGACCATCAGTATGTGCAAATGTTCTGTGATGCCGTGTGATTCGACGAAGGCGACGTCGGGAACTTCCACGCTGACCGGGACGTCGGGCAGCGCCGCGAGGATCTCGATCAGGGGAAACGCGCCGTCCCCGGGCACCTGACGTTTCGCGCGCGATTCGATCTGGCGGTCGGACCCGTTGGTGTCCTGACCGAGCGGCATCCGCGGCGGCGCCTCCAGGTGTGGGACCGCGGCGGGACCGTCGCACAACTGGATCACCTGCACCGCTCCCGGCGGAGCAGCCGCGAGGTCGCCGACGGTGCCCCCGGCGCGGACGAAGTGCAGGACGTCGAGCATGATCCCGCACCCGGTCTGTTCGGCCACGGCGGCGGCGGCGTGGAAGGTGTCGACCTTCTGATACGAGATCGGCTCGATCGAGGCGGTGATACCGAACTCGTGGGCATCGCGCACCAGCGCAGCCAGGGAATCGGTCAGGCGATGGCGGTCGTCGTCACCGCCGATCACGTTGAGTACCCGGGCACCGAGGGCGGCGCCGGCCTCGAGCACCGGCATCCACTCACCGCGATTGCGCATCCCGTCGAGGGTGAACACCTCGACATCGAACACGCTCACACCGGTGTCCTCGAGTCGGGCGAGGGTCTGCGCCGACATCGGGGAGCCCGCGGCCATGGGATACCGGGTCTCCGACGTGGTGGCGGGATGCACCCGCGCGCCGATGGAGGTGAAGCCGCAGTCGGCCGCAGCCTCGACCAACTCGGGAGGGGGTAGATGCAGAGCCGACAGGTGGGCCAGCCCGATGGGTCGTGTCATGAACAGTCCTTTACGCGGTTTCCAAGGTGGGAGTTGACGGACAGCTGCGCCCTACTTATGCTGTGAATCACAAATTTACTACGTAGTCATTCAAGCACTGCGCCCCCTCCGCCGCAACCGCCCCTTCGGCTCGGGCTTCACCCCAGGAAAGAACCCCCACCCATGACTGTTTCGAATGTTCCAGCCTCGGAACCTTATTCGTCCTCCGGCCGTACCGGTCCGGTCGACGGCGAAGCGCCCGCACCGCCGCCGTCCGGCGCCCGGCGGGCGGCGATGGCCAGCACGGTCGGCGCGATCGTCGACTGGTACGACTTCTTCCTGTACGGGACCGCCGCCGCCCTGGTGTTCGGACCGATGTTCTTCCCCTCCGAGGACCCGACCGTGGGTGTCCTCGCCTCGCTGGGCTCGTTCGCGGTCGGTTTCGTCTTCCGCCCGATCGGTGGGGCGATCTTCGGCCACTTCGGTGACCGGGTCGGCCGCCGGAAGATGCTGGTGATCACCATCTTGATCATGGGTCTGGCCAGCACCGCCATCGGTCTGCTGCCCAGCTACGCCGCCATCGGCATCGCGGCCCCGATCCTGCTGGTCAGCCTGCGCGCGGTGCAAGGCATCGCAGTCGGCGGCGAATGGGGCGGAGCGGCCCTGATGGCGGTGGAGAACGCGCCGAAGAACAAGCGCAACTTCCTCGCCAGCGGGGTACAGATCGGATCGTTCCTCGGCCTACTCCTGGGCACCCTCGCGTTCTCGATCGTCACCAACCTCACCACCGAGGAGCAGTTCGACACCTGGGGCTGGCGTCTGCCGTTCCTGGTCAGCATCCTCTTCGCACTCGTCGGGCTCTGGATCCGCAGCGGCGTCCCCGAGTCGAAGGTGTTCGCCGAACTCGAAGAGACGAAGAAGAAGCAGGCCGCACCGCTGCTCGAGGCCCTCAAGACCAGCCCCAAGCAGATCCTCGCCATCATCGGGATGCGCCTGGTCGACCAGAGCACGTTCTACATCGGCTTCACATTCTCGCTGGTCTACGTCAAGAACTACACCGACACCCCGCCGAGCAGCGTGCTCACCGCATCGATGGTCGCCCTCGTCCTCGCCGTGCCGACCACCTCGCTGTGGGGACTGCTCGCAGACCGGTTCGGTGCCCGCTGGTTCTACATCATCGGCCCGCTGTGCGCGGCCGCAGCCGGTGTCCCGTTCTTCTTCGCCCTCGAGAGCGGATCGATGCCGATGATGATTCTCGGGTTCTTCATCCTGATCAACCTCGGACACAACATCTCCGCCTCGGTGCAGCAGACCTGGTTCACCGACATGTTCGACGCCCGCATCCGCTACAGCGGCGCAGGCTTCGGCTACGCCGTCGCCGGGGCCGTGGGCGGCTTCGTGCCCCTGACCGCCACCGCCCTGCTCGGCGACAGCGGAAACTGGACCCCGGTGGCCATCCTGCTCGCCGCCGCGTCCCTCGTGGCGCTCGTGACCGGACTGTGGTCGTACAAGTGGACCGGGCAGGGCCGGCGATGACCGACACCCTCTCGTGCGATCTGCTCGTCATCGGCGCCGGAGCCGGTGGCCTCGCTGCCGCCGTCACCGCCGCCTACCACGGCGCGAAAGTCATCGTCGCCGAAAAGGCCGACGTCTGCGGCGGGGCCACCGCCTGGTCGGGCGGATGGATGTGGGCGCCGCGCAACCCCCTCGCCCGCGCCGACGGCGTCGACGAGGACATCGAGTTGCCGCGCACCTACCTGCAACACCTGCTCGGGACGAACTTCGACGCCGCCAAGGTCGATGCGTTCCTGGCGCAAGCGCCGCGCATGGTCGGGTTCTTCCACGACAAGACCAGACTGCAGTTCGTACCCGGAACCACCATCGCCGACATCCACGGCGGCACCCCCGGCGCCGGAACCGGACACCGATCGGTGGCACCCCAGCCCATCGACGCCTACCAGATCCCCGCCCCGGTTCGGGCGAAGCTGCGCTGGCAACTCTACGAAACCTCATTCCTCGGCATGGGAATCATGGCCGGCCCCGACCTCCAGGCGTTTCTGCACGCCACCCGCTCCCCGAAGGCCTTCGGGCACGCCGCACGCCGCGTCACCCGGCACATCATCGACCTGGCCACCGCACGCAAGGGCATGCAACTGGTCAACGGCACCGCCCTGATCGGCCGACTCCTGGCTTCGGCCGACGAACTCGGCGTCGACATCCGCGTCTCGTCGCCGGCACGCACGCTGACCACCGACGACTCCGGGGCGGTGACCGGAGCACAGCTCGACGGCCCCGACGGCACGGTCACCATCCACGCCGCCCGGGGAGTGATCCTCGCGACCGGTGGCTTCCCCAGCAACGTCGGAATGCGCAAAAAGTACTTTCCGCGCACCCCGACCGGGCGTGAACACTGGACCCTGGCCCCCGACACCACCACCGGCGACGGGATCGCGCTCGCCGAATCCGCCGGCGGCCGACTCGACACCACCCTCGCCTCACCGGTCGCCTACTGCCCGGTCTCGCTGGTGCCGTACCGCAACGGCAAGACAGGCGTCTTCCCGCACATCCTCGACCGCGGAAAGCCCGGTGCCATAGGGGTATTGGCATCAGGTAAACGGTTCGTCAACGAGGCCGACGGCTACCACGACTACACCACCGCGATGATCGACGCCGTTCCCGACGGGCAGCAAGTGTGCTCGTGGCTGGTCTGCGATCACCGGTTCCAGCGCCTGTATCCGTTGGGAATGTCCAAACCGCGCCCCATCCCGGTCTGGCCGTACCTGCGCTCGGGCTACCTCAAGACCGGACGCACCCTCACCGAACTGGCACAGCAATGCGGCATCGACCCCGCCCAACTCCACACCACGGTCGCAGCGTTCAACGAACATGCCCGACGCGGAAAGGACCCCGAATTCCACCGCGGCGAAACGCCGTTCAACCGCGGCTCCGGAGACCCGGACAACCCATTCCCGAATCCCTCACTCGCCCCACTGGAGAAGGGACCGTTCTACGCTGTCAAGGTCGTACCCGGCAGCTTCGGAACCTTCGCCGGTATCGTCACCGACGCCTCCGCGCGTGTGCTCGACGATTCCGACACCCCGATAGCAGGCCTCTACGTCGTGGGATCCGACCAGGCCAGCGTCATGGGAGGGCACTACCCGTCCGGCGGCATCAACATCGGACCCGCCATGACCTTCGGATACATCGCAGCACGACACGCCACCAGCGCCACGGATTCGGAGGAGGAGTCCGGCAACACCAACGTCCGTGACGCACAACCTGCTGGTTGACACCAAGTCAATGGTCGGACGACGCCGGCGGACGATTCGAGAACGTCACCGGCGCCGCCCGACCCGCC
>NZ_JAAOQS010000012.1:0-125253 GCF_011603105.1 Rhodococcus sp. A14
CCCCAGGCGTGGACGCACCCCACCCCGACACGGGTCAACCTCGACGTATTCGGCCTCGGCATGCATGGGTGGTACCGAGCAGCCGAATCGAATCGACCGATGGCCGCGCCCGTGACGGCAACAGCCTCACACCAGTAGCGGGCTGTGCGAATCGGTCCCCGCGGGAAAGGGGACGTGTCATCTTCACAGGTCAGCGGCCTGAATCCAATGTACTGTCTGTGGGCCCGCCGATCGCGGATCCACCCAGCCGGGTGTTCGCACCCGCTACCGTTTCCGGGTATGGGACCACGTTCCACGGGCCGAGTCCGTGGCCGCACATCACCCGCGCGATCCGCACGCGCGGTCCCCGCCGTGCTGCGATCGCGCACCTCGGCCAGGACGCGCCCACCCTGCTGCCGCTGCGTGCCGGGGATGTTCTTGTCGTCAACGCCTCCCGCGCCGCGGTGCGCGCGCACGCGACCTCCCCGGTCGCGCTCGCGTACTACGTGGACGCCGGGGTGAGGGTGTTGTCGTCACCGAACCTGCACGCCAATGTCATCGCCACCGACCGGCGGGCGGTCATCGGCTCCGCCAACGCCTCCCACAGCTCCACCCTCGCCGAGGAGGCCGCGGTCATCACCGACGACCCGGAGGTCGTCGCCGCCGTCCGGGCGTTCATCGACGGCATTGCGGAGATCACCGAGGTCGATCAGGCGTTCCTCGACAACGCCACCGCGCAGTGGCAGATCGGTCGGGCGGTACCACTGCCCGGGGTCACGAGCCGCGGGCGCGCCGACCCCGGGTTCCTGCCCGCCAAGATCCCCCGGATGTTTCTGCGGCACACCGTCGACTTCACGCCCGGTCCTACCGAGCAGCACACGTGGGCCGCTCAGGCCCGCCGGCATCGCGGCCCTGCCGGGCCGGCCGCGAAGTACCATCTCGAATGGTTCCACCACAACAAGTCCGACAGCCGCCTCGAGCGCGGTGACGTCCTGATTTTCGTCACCGCCGACAACGCGTGGATTTACCCCCCAGCGGTCGTCGATTCCGAGGCGATTGCGATCCTCCACGCCCACGGCGCCATCGGGCACCTGCTGCGAAGCCGAGCTGACCTCTCCCCCATCCCGGTGCCGGACGCGGAACAGACCCTCGCCGACCTCGGGCATCCCAACCCCCGGCTACGAGCCGCCGACCACCGGATCGCCTCCCCCAGCCTGCGGACCGCTCTGCTCCAACTCTGGAACCTCTGAAACTACCGCGGCCAGTACTCAGCGTGACCGGCGGAAATGACACGTCCCCACGAGTGACTGAATCGCCATCATCGCCGGCAATGCACGCATTCATGGCAATGCCGGCAGGTCGCTTCCGCGGGTGGAGGTTCGCCGGTCCAACCCTGTGTCCCGCGCCCGGCACCGGCTCACCCGGGTGGGGTCATGCCAGGGCGAGAACGCGGGAACGTGCCTCCAGGTAGCGGGCGAGGAGGTCGAGCACCTCCGCGTCCGGGTGCGCGAGTTCGGGAAGGTCCTTCGCGCTGATGATCGTCTGATCGACCGCGGCGACCTGCCGGCGGCACTCGCCGAGCGCCTCCGGTGTGACGGCGGCGGCGTCGAGCCGGTCGGTGAGGTACCGAATCGACTGATCCAGACCCAGACCCGGGTTGCGGGTGCCGTTTCCGGCCCTGCGGGTTTCGACCATCTGCCACCACTGGTCCAGCTCGGCCAGCACCGCGGGATCGGCGACCGCGAACCGCAGCGCCCGATCGATCGACTGCGGATCGGTGATCTCAACCTGGTCCACACCTGCTGCGCGGGTGAGGATCTGGCCGAGCTGGTGGTTGGCGAGACCGTCGCCGCGGCTCCACCAGTACGACACCATCACATGTACCTTGCTCGCCGCGGCCAGCTCCCCCATCACACCCTGTTCCCTTCAATGCAAGACGAAATCCTCGAATCCATCCTCACAGCCCGGCAACCGCCCCGGAGTTCCGGGTCACGGCTGTGGACCGGCGATTTCAGGCTGTGCGGCGGGAGGTGTAGGCCGCCGCGCACATCGGGCACCACGTGCGCTCGCCGACGATCCACCCGTTCGTCTCGGCGAAGGCCACCGCCTCGGGCCGGCCTGCCACGGCCGCGGCGAAGGTGTGCTCACACAAATCGCACCGCACCGTCCAGCCACGCCTGCCCGTGGATCGCACCAACGTATGAACAGTCATGTCACCCCCGCGACTTCGCCACTGTGCCCACACTATGGCACAACCCGTCCGGGCGCGGTGGCCCACACAGGCCGGGCCCGCCCCCAGCCGTCACATCCGAATCATCACCCAGATGACGAACAGGTCGTAGATGCCGTGCGTCATGATCGCCGGCCACAACGAGCGGGTGTAGAGGGCCAGGCCCATATAGATGGCACCACCGCTCAGCGCCGTAAGGACGTTCGCGGTGCCGTATTCGACGTGGCCCCAGGAGAACCACGCCGTCGAGGCCACGGCGATGGTCGCAACGACGAGGTGGGCGCCGGGCCGTCAGCGTTGCACGATCAACGGCAGCAGCTGCGCTGCCAAGTTCTTCGAGCATGGCAGCGCGGATGAAGGCGTAGATGAATATCCTGGATACCCCGCTCGACAGAACGAGATCCGTCCGGTCCGAACTGGTGAGGGTCATCTCCGAAAGGGGACGTGTCATCTGCACAGTTCAGGGTGCATTTTTACTGTGTCAGGACTCGACCGGAACTAAGCGTTCGAGCTTGCAGTGGAACGGGTAAGTCCCTAGGGCGGGGAGAACCGACTCGATCAGAGCCTCGTCGCCGTCAATGATCACGATCGTGAACACCGAGGTTCCCTCAGCATGCACTTTGACCTTGTCGCCGACATTCAAACCCGCGCGGGTTCCCGGATTCTCGGTCATACGACATTCCTAACTCGCACGGATACAGCGCGCAAGGCACTAGATGCGGCTGGGTTCGCGCCTCAGCTGCGACCTGGCCTTGAGACACCGCAGAGGGATCGCTGACCCGTCGACTACCGGACGGACTTGAAAGCGTGCCTTAGTTTAGGGATAGAAGGGGTATCGGCGACCATACCCAATATTCATTCTTTGCAGCTCTACAGCGTGAATTTGTTCATGAATCGTGTCATCAACAACCTTTTGTGCTGAAGAGAACTGAGCGATATCCATCTCTCGCTGACCCTCAAGAGGGAGATCTCGATCACGTTTGTGGGGACCGAAAATTCCGGACGTCGTTAATTCTCGAACTAGTGCTTCACCTGAGATCGTTTCTGTATCAAAGGATCTCCGTGCATCAGCAACAATACGGTCGCCCATTTGAGGATTGTTGTCGACCATCAAATATGGAAACTCGCGATGCGTGCGGGTTTTTAGCTTCCGAACTAGGCGATGTTGTTGAGTAATGGCGTGCAAATAGATGAACTGTTCCCATGATTTCTGCGTCACAGCCTCTCCGAGACCCAGAACGTCGGCAAGTGGAGTTCTAATCAGGTGATACATTTCTCGGCTAGCCCAGGTGTTTCCATCAAAAGGGAACACGGCTGTTGGCCCCCACAGCGAAGCGACAGGGAGAGGATCTTTCGAGTTGGGTTCGTCGACGATCGGTGTGTTCAGTAGTGCAGTCACAAGACTCCATCGATGTCGGGCGGTAGCTGCCACGCCTCCAACATAGAGCGCCAGCACGGCGGGAGTTGCAAGCCATGTTCGGGTAGCGCTGCTCGCCGTGTCGTGGGACGGGAGGCTACCGAAGTACTCGAGGGCGTTGGTCCACCAAAGGTCGGTGTTGTCATCGCCCCAGTAAGCAAGGGTCGCTACCAGCGACATCCATAGTTCGTGTTCGTCCGCGAGTTCCCTGTCCCATTGGGTGACGTTACGGGGGGAGTAAGTATTCGTGTCGTATTGGGGTAGTCCCCTCAAACGCTCGCCTTCGTTGATGAGCAGGTCGTGCGTGGAGATCGGTACACGTTTCGCGGAAAAGTCCCGTTTTGCCGCAGCGACGGCGGCGAGAGTGGTCAGCGGGTCTCGCTGCCGATCCCGTATCGCGGTACACGATTCGGCGAGGGCGGGGAGCCAGTCGTCAGCGGATGCGGTTACCGCGGTGGCGTGCCGGTTGCTTGCAAGCTTTGCCGCATGCTCGGAAAGCTGCGACCGGTCGAGCCAATACGTGGGGTAATGCCGTGAGGGGCTCGCTTCGAGGACTGTCCGCAACGCAGGGTCCCATGTACCGGACCACCCGACGATCAGGAGTCCGTACTGATCAAACAGCTCGGTTAGTCGTTCAGCTACAGCCGGATCGTATTCACGCAACTCATCTGGCGTATTGAGCATTTCGGGGTTTGTATAGTCACCGTGAAGATGCCAGACCAGCTGATTTTGCATGTGAAGTGGTTCCATGCCCTTGACGTCGGCGACTGTCGATATGACGGTGGGCTCGATTTCGAGTGTGCGTAGCGCGGTTTCGATCAGTGTGTCGAAGTTCAATGTGACGATGACACGTACCCATCCATCGCGCATCAGCCGGGCCAATGCCATATGCGCTGCTGAGGGGACCTTGATTCCGTTTTCGCGCTCATCTGGGGTGGGCTCGAAGTACGGGCGCAGAATGGCCTTTCGCGCGGAGGGCGTAGGGCCCGCCGCCGAAAGGACAGCATCGTAGGTGGCATCGGCGCCGAAGCGAGACTTCCAGTCTTCGAAGACGTTCCCAGTGGGTTGCCCGGCAGCTTCAGCACTCATCGTGAGTAGGTCACGTTGAATCTCCCACGCGGCTGGTACGCCAGCGCCGACGGATAACCCGGCGCCGGCGAGCACAGCGGTCGAACCAGGCCGTGCAGTGAGTCCGAGTGCAAGTTCGACATGCGGATCGAGTGAAGGCCGGAAGACATTGTGCAGCGTGGTCTTATGCATTAGGTGAACGATAGTGACCATGACGTACCGCGTGTGCTGATCGACACGGTGTTTCGCCGGGCGCCTCATGTGGACGCGCGTCGCCATTTGAAGGACCCTCACCGGCGCGTGCCGATGGCCGTCCCATGACTGGAACTCGCTGACCGGCGAAGTCCCATTTATGTGGTCCGGTGAAAAGTCCCGAATCGGGCGGGCGAATTGCTGCGCGTTCGTTGCGTGGCCCAGGCTGAACGCGTCGGGAAGGGGTTTCCGCTCACGCGGGGCCGGCTGAGCGACACGCCCGAGCGCGTGCGGGGGTCGTTGGAGAAAACGTCACCTAGCGGATTCACTGTCTTCGCGCCAAGCACCGCGCAACTGTCCGACTGAGAAGCTCGTAACAAGAGTGAACAGGAGTGAAATGCCCGAGCAGTCGTGGATCGCTGCCCAAGAACTGTATGACCAGGGATATACGGTCGATGGAGCACGTCAGCTCTTCGGGGAGCCAAGGACAGGCCCCGACGGAACCCTCGGTTGGGAAGATGATTGGATCGACCGCGCAGAAGGAAGGGCCCTCATCCCTGTACTGCCCTTCCTTATCGAACGCCTGCGCGGACATTCCGAAGTGGGTGAGGCTGCTGGCGAGCTGGTCAGGCTCTACGAGGAGCTCAATCGTCGAGCAGGAAATGATGGTGCTCCCGATCCGCTCCATCACCATGAAATCTCCGAAGATGAGCTGGTAGAGCTGGGAAATGACCGCGACGCCCTCAATGCGATCTACGGGTCGCCGCACCGTTGGACACAAGAGCCTGTGGTCGACGGCAATTCGGTTCCGTTCATTTCGCAGGAACGAAGCCGGTTCGGAGATGGCGCGCGATTGGTCGGAAGCCGGAATCTCCGGTGGTGGCTCAAGAGTGCAGTCGGCGAAGTGGCGAACAAGCAGAGCGAGAACGCCTGACTAGAGAGCTTCCCTGTGCCAATAGCCGGGCCCGGACTGCGGTCGATGGGGACATGTCATCTCCCCAGGTGAATGAGCCAATCCGGCTTACCAGTCCGATGCGCTGGACATGATCTCGCGGGCGCGGTGGGACCAGGCCGGGTCGCCTACCAGAGCGGTGATGGCAGTGGCCATCTGCTCGGTGTTGCCGTCGATGCCGAGCCGGCGAAGCGTGCGGGCGATACGCGCGGGGTGGGCCGGCCACCGACCGCCAGTGGTTTCGACCAGGGCAGCGAGGACGGTAGCCACCTCGGTGTCGCTAAGTTCCACCGGCTCACCGGTCATGCCACGTAACCCCCGGCTGCCGGTGGTCAGCCAATGCTCGCTCGCCGCTCGGCGCACCGAGGCGCGGTACCAGGGATTACGCAGCGATCGCATCAACGCTCCTTCGCGTTCAGTGGGCGTCCTGGAACGCCTGCTCCACCTCGGCGGGAATGCGCCCGCGCGAGGAGATTTCGTAGCCCTGTTCGGCCGCCCAGGCGCGGATCTCCTTGCCGTTCCCGCGCCGCCGCACCGGGGCGTCCGAGACCACGGGCCGATCGGAACGTCGTTTGCGGCCACCGACCCGGGTGGCGTGCTCGATGAAGAATCCGATCTGCTTGTGAAACTTGCTGGCGTGCTTGACTTTCAAATCAATTTCGTAATCCACCCCGTTGACGGAAAAGGTGATGCTCTCCCCGTCCTCACCGAAGACGGTTCCGTCAATGTCGTCGACCAGTTCGACAACTACCTTGCGCGCCACAGTTCCCCGATCTCTCACGTCTTCCCGATACAGCAGGCAAAACCCTACTGGCGGCCGCGGCCGATCGGGGGGACCGACCCCGGGGACGTGTCATATCCGCAGGTCATTCGCCGGTTGTACGGCGCACGAGTAGCCGGGGGCTGGTCCTATCGGGTGTGCACCTGGGTGTCCCTCAGGGGGACGAGCGCGAAGTAGATGGGCGGCGGACACAGTGCGATGGAGGGCAGGAAGGTGGGCACCTCTGGCCCCCACACGGTGATGGTGTTGACGGGATAATTCAAATTGGTAAACGGGACGCACACCAGTTCCAATTGGTGGGTATTCACCGATCCGGGTGCACAGGTCGACATGGCACCGACCGCGAAGAACTGTATGTCGCACCCACTCGGAGCTGGGGCGGCGTGTGCGTGCGCCGCGGTCAGGGACAGGGCGGCGGCTGCCGTGGACGCGACGACAGCGAGGCGCAGAAACCGAGACATGGGTCCTCCGGTGGTGCTGGGCCCGACCCACCGCCCATTCTCGCAGGTCAGGTGCCGCTGCCGCGGACTCTCCGACGAATCCGCTCACGGCGGGCATGTTTGGCGAGCAGGTGTTTCCGGTTGTTCTGGGCGCGGAACATCTCGTCGAGCATCCGGTTCTCGATGTTGTGGTGGAAGCGGAGGATGCGTGTGGCCGCCAGATGCACCAACTCCTGGCGGTTCGAGCCGAGCCGTTCGGCGAGGGCGTCGATGTGCGCGAGGAGTTCGTCGTCGAGGGCGACGTCGACCCGGGCTGTGCGCGGCGGGGAGGCGACGCGGCGTGCCTGCGCCAGGGCCTCATCGGCCGCCGGGTTCTCGATGAGTCGGCGAATCCCCACCCGCAGCAGCGCGGACAGCCGGCGGGGACCGTACTCGTCCGCTAGCTCCTCCAGGCGGCGTTTGGTGTCCTCGTCGAACCGGAACACGTGCCGGCGCCCGAACGGGTTCCCCTGCGGACTCGGCACCCTCCGAGCGGCAGGCGGGAGGGTCGCCTGGTTTGCGGCCGCGGTCTGCCGGCGGGTGTTCCGGGCGAGGAGCAGATCCCGGTTGGCGTCCCCGCGGTAGATCTCCTCGGTCACCGCCTGATCGAGGTCCCGCGGGTTCGCCAGGAGTTGGCGGGCGGCCAACCGCATGAGTTCGGCGCGGTCGGAGTCGAGCCGACCGGCGTGGGCGTCGAGTTGGTCGCGCAGGTCGTCGTCGAAGTGCACGTTCGTGCGCGGGCCGAGGGTCTCCGGGGTCAGGTCGCGGACCGCGCCGATCGTGGCCAGGTCGGCGGTGAGGTCTCCCGGGTCGTCGAGGAGTCGGCGTACCGCGACCCGGATCGCCGCAGGGGTGAGGGCCTCGCCGTTGCGGGCGGTGAGCTTCTCGAGCCGGACCAGTGTGGAGCGGTTGACGTACACGCGGATGCGGCACGTCAGATCGGTGCGGGCGTCTTCACGGAGCACCGGGTGCCGAAACCGGCCTGCCCCGGTCAGGAAGCGGTGCACAGCGACACGGACGATCGCGCTCCGGTCGGTGTGGAACTCGCGAGCGAGCTGGTGGAGGCGAGTGCTGGTGGCGGGGTCGAGATCGAGGGGTCGCTCCGCCCAGGGGATGCGGCGGGCGTCGGCGGAGGCCCGGCGGGCCTGGTCCAGTGCTTCCGGCACCCGGTCGGGGTCGGACAGCAGCCGTCGTGCGGCGACCCGCACCAGTGCCCCGAATCGGCGCGGACCGATGCCGGCGGCCAACTCCTCGAGGCGTTGCTTGGTGGTCGGATCGAACCGAAGCGGGATCGGATCCCCCACCGGTACCCGGCCCATGTTCGTCTCGCTCATCACCGGCCATTGTTCCGGTGTAGCTGGGGACCTCGATTCGCACCCCACGGCACCCGCCGCCACCACAATCGGTCACTGCACCCCGGCGAGCCGGTAGCTGCGAAATGGACTGCGCCCCAGCACCCGATAGTGGGTACTCGGGCGCGGCGCGAGCGTGCGATCGACTCAGGAGAGGTTGAGCGGTGTGTACGGAGGCGGGGGCGGCGGGGTGTACTGGCTGATCGGGACGCCGCCGATGGTGCCGAACTGGTCGAGGTCCATGCGGAACACGATTCCGTGCTCTTCGGTCCCATTCGTAGGTGCCGAAGCCGTTCTCGGTGTGCTGCGGCACCATGGTGTCTGTGGGCTCGGCCTGATTGTCGATGCTGATCTGCGCGTCCTCCGTCATGCCCCCGACTTTACAATGTCGTATTGTTAGGTTGCAAGTCGCCGGAGCTCCCGTCGGGTCGGGGAAATGCGATCCGGCTGCGGAGTCACGCCACGGGCTCGAGCAGGTGGGGGCCGTTGTTGCGCGGGAAATTCACCGCGGTACTGACCTCGTAGGTCTGCAGGACCGGATCGGGCACCGACGTGAGTAGCGCCTGGACGTCGTCCTTGTCGGTGAGGGCCGGGTCGAGCCAGTGCTCCTGGAACGTGGCCGGCAACACCACCGGGCAGCGGTCATGGATGCGTCCGAGCGCATCGGTGGCCGGCCGGGTCAAGATCGTCGCCGTCCACAACCAGGCATTCGGGTCGTCCTCGGGCAGCGCACGATCGCGCCACAGCTCGTACAGGCCGGCCATCGCGAGCACCCCGTCGCCGTGCAAATAATGTGGGATCTTCTTGCCGTCGCGTTTCTCCCACTCGAAGTACCCATCGGCGGGCAACAAGCACCGCCGTTTCGAGGCCGCGGCCCGAAACGAGGGGCGCTCGGTCACCGACTCCGAGCGTGCGTTGATCAGGCGGCCGAGCTTGGCTTCCTTCGACCACGAGGGCACCAAACCCCAGGTCAGCGTCCTGAGCTGTGTGACCGGTGCCGCGTCCGGCTCGTCCCGGGGTGCCCGTTCGAGGACCGCCCGGATCTGCTGGGTCGGGGCAATGTTGTAGGACGGGCGCAGCTCGTCACCGACGACCTCGTCGACGTGGAAGATCGAGCGCAGTTCCTTGTCCGTGGTGGTACTGGCATAGCGGCCGCACACGTTCACCCTCCCTGGTCACATCTTCTGCCCCGATCTAACACGCCATGACCGACGCGAGCGCGGCGACGGAGGCCATAGCCTCGAGGGTGGGTCGGGGCCAACCTGCCGAAGGAACGTGCCATGGTCTGCGATCCGGGATGCTTCTCCCCCTTCCATATGCCCTGGCTGTGGCCGTTCTGGGGTGTCCTGTTTCCCTACGCGAATCCCGCCAACCCCGGGATGTGGCCGCCGTTCTGAATCCGGCGCCCGCACGGGCCGGAATATCACCCGATACTCGGTCGTTGAAGAGGCTGACGGTGGCGGGACATACCCCGGGTACCACACCAGAAAAGTCGCTGCGAGCGACCACTTGCCGAGAGGCGATATGACCGGCACCGTCTTCCTGACCGGGTAAGACCTACATTGCGTAGCGTTCCCGGTGAAGGAAACGAAGCCGCTGTCACCGGGGAAGGCGACAGCGGCTTCCCTTCGCTCGCACCACGCGCTATCCGAAGCCCATCCATTCCCGAAAGCCCGGAATGGGGACGTACCACACCGAGTCCCCGAGCAACCACCACACGAACCCCTGCAGCGACATCATTACTCCTCCTCCTCAGCTGAAGACGTCTTCTACGACTCGGGCACGAAGACCCCTTCCGGGTCGAGATCGGGACGTCGCCCCTTGTACGAAGGGTGCCGGAGCCCTCCGGGCCCGTATTCGCGGATATCTATGTCGACCACCACAATCGGGTGGACCCACCGCACTACACCGTGCTGTTCCGCGGCCGCGGACTCGGCGACGATCGGGCTGGTGGGACGTTCGAGGGCGGCCAGTTGCTCACCGAGCTGCCGGCGCCCAGCCTGAGTGAAGCCCGTCCCGACGTGCCCTACATACCGGAGTGCGCCCTGGTCGTCGTAGGCGCCGAGCACGAGGGCGCCAACGATGTTGCGCTGCATCCCGCCGGCAGGAATCCACCCGAGCACTACGCAGCTCACCCGCGTACGGATCAACACCTTCCGCCACGCCCGGGTACGCTGACCCGGAAGGTACAGCGACGAAACACGTTTGAACACAGCACCTTCCATACCTGAACTGCGAACCGCTTCGAGCATGACCGCACCCTGGATGCCTTCCCAATGTGGTGGGATCTGGATCGGGAGGCCGGCGCCCTGGAGTGGGTGGCCGAGGTCGGTGAGGGCGGCGCGGCGATCGAGGTACGGGGCACCCATCAGGTCGTCCCCGTCGAGCCGGAGCACGTCGAACGGAAGGTACGTGACCTGTACCTGCCGACGCAGGGCGGTGGTCGGGCGCAGGGTGTTCGCTCGCTTCTGCAGGCGTGCGAACGAAGGCCGACCTTGCGTGAGGGCGACGATTTCACCGTCGAAGACGATGCGCCCGTGACCACCGAATGCCTCGGTCAGCGCCTCGGTCACCTCCGGGTACGAGGAAGTGACAACGTTGAGGTTGCGGGTCCACAGCACCGGGTGTTCGTGGCCGCCGATCGAGGCCAGGATGCGGCAGCCGTCGTACTTCATCTCCGCGGCCCAGCGGTGCTCGGTGTCCTCCGGCGGCGGCCCGGGGGTGGCCAGCATCGGCGCGATCAGCCGATTCCCAGCTCCGCTCATCGGACGCTCCCGGTCTCGAGGGACCGCGAAGGGGGTCAGGGCAGGCGTTCGTCCAGACGTGCCATCGCGGTGTCGGCGAGGTGCGCTGTCCACGACCCCAGCTCACGTGTGCCCACTCGCATCACGGTACCGGCGATCACGGCTCCCACCAGGGCCCCGAGGAGAAAACTGGCCGGGCCGAGCGAGACGACGGTGTAGTCCATCACGATGCAGGCGCCACCGACCCCCGAGGATCGTCGCCACCACACCGGCCAGGAACACCGCGGTGGACGTCACCCGGCCCTGCGCACGCTGGAGCAGGCGCCGGATCTCGAACCGATCGCGGTCGGCAAGCATGAGTCCGTCGCGTTCGAGCAGATCCAGGTACCGGCGGAACATCCCCACGACCGGAGAGGTGTCACCGTCATGCACCGCGAGTTCCGTGCGCAGGGACTCGATTTCGCGTGTCACCGTGGGCAGCACCTCGCCTGGAAACGAGGTGCCCCACGTCGGAGGACGCCCGATCACTAGCGGTCTCCGGTCGTCCGCGGCGATCCCGCCGTTACGGGCGCCAGCTCGATCCCGGCCGCAGTCATGGCCCTTTGCCTCCCTCGTGAATGAATTTGCCGAAGCGGGACGTGCCGTCTGTGCAGTTCACACGCATTTCTGCGTTCGTCAGTTCATCGTGTCGGCGACCAGACGGACGTCGATCGTGGCGGAAGGGTAGCGCTCCTGAACCATTGGTGACCCACCTCGTCATAATGCGAGCTGCCGATAGATGCGGCCCCATTCCGCTTCGTAGGACACAGGCTCAAGGTTCGCCGTGTCGAGGGCATCGAGTTGGGTTGCAATCTCCTCCAGCCGGGCCATCTCCCCTCCCACGCTTCCTGGCCGCGCGTAGATGCGGAGGCATCGTGTGTCCTTGTTGACGCGGGAAGTGGCCAGGGCGATGCCGGTCCAGAGCGCGATGAGCACGGCAAGTGCGATCGCAGCTCCGAGAACCCCGAGGGCACTGCCAGCGACGACGAGGACCGCCAGGTATCCGAGGAGTCCCACCCAGGTCGTTCCGAGCTTGCGCAGATGCATCAAGGTTCGCTCGCGCGACCTCACGCCTGGCGGGTAGATCGAGAGCGTTGCCCGGAGGGACCGCTGCTGCTGCGCGATCTGCAGCGGGGTGACATCCACGCGTCCCCACCGTGACGACGTCGGAATGCCTTCAGTGATGGCCTGGAGCACTGAGACCCGACGTGCAGGCCGCCGAGTCATTGGTGTGTCCTCATTGGTGCCCGACATAGCCATAGTCTCCTCCTCGCCTCTGACACAGGAATCCACGATCACGGCCCGCCGTGCTCACAAGCCTCTCCCCGTTCGGCAATTCGTTGTTCTTGATTCTGTGAATGCTGCGAAAAGTGTGGCGCCTACTCGTTGGAGGCGTCCCCGCTCGGCACATACTGGACACGGCGTTCGGGCGCGGTGTGCCGCCATTTGCGGGAGAGAACGAGACGGGTGGCCCCTACGCCCGCGACCGCCAGGATCCCTAGTGCCAGACAGCTTTCGATGCTCATGAAGTCCCCTTCTCGACGTGCCACGAAAAGGGGGACGTGCCATTTCCCCAGGTCAATTACATGAGTTGACTGATGCTCCGCTCTCCCCTACTTGGGTTCGGCGTGGGAGGGGCTGAGGTGCACGATCTGGGTATCGCCGGCGGGCGTCTCGGTGGTCGGGTCGAGCCGGACCGTTCGGCGGCGGGCGAGAGCGTCGTGGCTGAGCCCGGGCGCGAAGATCAGTTTCTTGCGTCGCGCGGTGTCGCTCTCGGTGGCTGGCGCGGTGGCGGCCAGTGGTAGCAGGTCCTCAGCGCGATGCAGTCGCGACGCCAGCGGCGGAGGGTTGTCCGCCGGGTTCATCCCCGTTCGTGAGAGGAGTGCGACGCGGGCGAAGAGGGCATCGGTGACCGCGGTGCGCCACGGTTCGTCGAGGTAACTGCCGGTGTGGACCGGGACGTTGCGATCGTTCGGGATCATCTCGTGACTCCTGTCTGGGTGGGCACCGGTATTCGTCGTCGACGCGCTGGGCGCATGCAGCGAGTCGACAGACCCGTTGCGGGATCCTGTGCCACTTGCCCCCTTCAATGCAGCGGGAAGTCGTACACCCGCACTGCCGTGGGGACAGCGTACCCAGCACCTCGGACAACGTGGATGACGTCCTCGTGCAGGGCTCCGATGGCAGGACCGGCCGCATATGCCTGCGGGGCAAGGGTGTAGGCGTCGGTGTCCTGGTCGTAGACCGCGGGGGTCAGGTACCAGCTGACTCCGCGCGGGGTGCCGAACAGGCCCTCCACAAATGTGGTGGTGTCGGTGTCGACGGTGGTGACCTCGGTGGCCCACTGGACCGACACGAGCACGTAGAGTGCCGGATTCGGGTCCGGGTCGGCGGGCGGGTCGAACGCATCGACCATGGTGCCGCGGGACGGGTGATGGGGGCCGGTGGGCAGGTGGCCGCCGACCAGGGCGGGTCTACCGTCGATCAGGGCGCGGTACTCACGGCCGGGATCACCGGCGTCGATGAACTCGGGCATCAGTGGCCTCCTCGAAAGGACAAGTGGGTTTAGGGAAACGACGGGCGCGGAGCTCAGGCAGCGACAGCAACCGCGTCCGGCGCGGACAGGAAGATGTCGAGGACGTCGACCTCCCCGGCGGTGCCGTCGGCGAACTCGACGGCCACGAACTGCGAACCCGCCTCGTCGTGGCGGTATCCGTGCACGATGGTGATGCGCTCACGGTGGTCGGGGGTGACGGCTTCGGCAATGAGATGGGACATCGGAACTCCTTGTGTGTGGATGGTCGGTGGATGGTCGGTGGTTGTTGCAGGTCAGAGCAGGTGGTCTCGGTTCAGCGCGGCCGCGATGGCGGCGGGGTCGCTCTCCGATTCCGCGAGCTCGCACAGGTCGAAGTAGTCCGCCAGGATCGCGTCGTCGTGGACTTCGATGTCGAGGGGGACGGCGGTGATCTTCCCGTTCCGGGAGACGATCGAACCCCAGCCGAGCGTGAGGGCGGCGGTGACGATCTCCGCAGTAATGGTGATGTCGTTCGCGTTCCGAACCTTTCGAAAACTTACATTACATGTTCACATTGCGATGTTACAATCGCGAGGGAGCGACCGAATCGGATCGACCCATCGACGAAATTCCGGTCCGACAGGACTTACCTTACATCTACACCTTGTAAGGTGACAAGTCGTGCACGGCGGAATGCTGTGGACGAAGCCGGAAGCTGCTACACCACCCCGGTCGCAGGAGCGTCCCGGTGACCGTGCGCGATGTCCTGCAGGACGACACGGGCCGCTTCGGCGTCTCCCCGTGCCCGGTGGGCGCCGCCGAGCCGAATGTTCTTCTCGGTACCTTCCGCCTGCGAGCGAGCACGCATGATGCAGTCCCACCGCCCCCGGTCGGCTAGATGCTGCGGGTCGAGGCCAAAGCGGTGGCAATCGTGCAGAACACGCCCATGATCGAAATCTGCGCCGTACGCCAACACGACCCGTCCCGCCGTCACCGCCGCCAGGACGGGGAAGACGAGAGGCCAGGCGGGGGCGCCGGCGAGCTGGTCGGCACTGAGGCCATGCACTGCGGCGGCATCGGGATGGATCGGCACATCGCCCGGATCGACCAGAGTCTCCAGCAGGAGGACGCCGCTCGCGGAGTCGATGGCGGCCACCTCGAGGATTGATCCGCCCAGGTCAGAGGTCTCTGTATCGACAATTATCGAACGCCCAGGCATCAGCATGTCCCGCGCCCACTGCTGCGGGGTGCGCTCGGGTGCGGTCATGACGTCCTCCTCTGGGCCATCTTGACCGAACCCCCCGACAAGGCAATCATCACGCCCCCTCCGCGCGAAGAGATGCGGTCCAGAATCGGCGACGCACGTGGACTACCGGGCCGGTGGGGGTTCCTCGCCGCGGGTGAGTTTCCACCACCAGGACGGGCGTGTACGGGGAATCGGCGGGGCGATGATCACGTCTGCCCAGTCGGGGTTCGCCAGCATGTAGGGGGCGCGGCGCCCACGCCACTGGGCGGCGATGTCCTCGAGGCCTTCGATGCTCATCGGGGTGTCGAGGGCGGCCGCGGCTTGTTTGAGCCACGGTGCGAGATGGCGTTCGGCCTCTCGGGTGGTGCCGGTGCCGGCGAGCGCGTTCTCGAGGGTCAACCCAGTCAGGTCACGGCGGATCCGCCATCGCAATTCGGCCTGGTCCACGATCGGGGACCTCGTCGTGGATCTGCTTCCGGAGAATCTGGAGGTGCCGTACAACTCCGACCGTTGTCGCCGGTCGAGGGCGCACGCGTGGGCGCAGGCGTCTTCCAGCTCGTGGATCTCGCGCAGGGTGGGCCGCCGGCCTCCGGCGAGATGGGAGATCAGGCGGTTGCCCAGGTCTTCGGCGCGGCCAAAGGCGTCCCGGCCGTGCCGGTACCGCAAGGTTGCGGCGTTCTCCCAGTGGGCAGCGAGCTTCCGCTCCCGGCGTGCCAGCCCGGATGCGGACGAGAGGAAGCGTGTCCGGGCCTGGCGTGCATGCTCGAAAGCCTCGCCGTCCATCCGGGCACGCCGCTCGGGATCACACTCGGCCAGCGGCATCAACGCCGCTCGCAGCTGCTGCGCGGCGGCGACGTACGCCTCGAGGGAGTCCGGGTCGGTGCGTGTTCGTTTCACTGGGGGTGGGCCGTTCGTCGTCGCTACTGCGCCGGGGTGCGCCGCGGCCGGTGTGCAGCGAAAACCGCCACCGTTCCGACGACGGTGATATCGACGGTATCGAATGCTGCCGACAGCGCGGTACGCAGGCCGCCGGGGTCGTCGGCACTGTTGTCGAAGGCCTTGATCGGTCCGTTGTAGAGGGCGCAGAGGGCGCGGCCGAAGAGGTTGTGCTGCACGCCGGTCCCGAGGATGGTGGAGCCGAAGAACACCCCGTCGTGCCCGAATGCTCTCCCCTTCTGCGCCCAGGTTCCGGGGACGCAGTGGAACACGAAGTTCGCTGCGACGGAATCGAATACACCCACAGTGGGGTCGATGGGGGCGAGGATGCTTCCGGTGTGGACCTCCGGGGTGATGTTCCGGTCGGCGGGCCTGCCGGCGGTCATCGCCATGGTGTTGGTGTTGAGGTCCATCAGCGTGATCTCGGGCGCCGCGGCCGAAGAGGTGGCCTGGTGGAGGTACCAGCCGGTGCCAGGACCGATATCGAGGTGCCGACCGCCCAGGTGGGTGTCGTAGTGGGTGAGGAGCCGTTCTCGGGGATAGCGCCAGGCGTAGGTGTTGCTCCACTTCAGGACGAAGGTGTCATACGCCGCCAGGACGGCGCGGCTGTACTTCTCGGCTCCGTCCTTCTCCGCCTGAGTGACCTCACCAGCTGCCATATGTTTGCGTTCCTCTGATCGTTGATATGCGAAGCCAATTCCCCCGCAGCGGGGACGATCGTAACGGTCACAGCGCTCACGGTCTGGCCCAAGAGGGGAGGGACATGCCGTTTCGCCAGTTCACGACACCTCTAGGTGTTCGCGGGAATACGGGGTGATCACTCGGCGCGGCGCCGGCGTGGTTTGGGGATGTCGGTGCGCGCCCCCTGCCCGGGCCTGTTGTTCGCCCACTCGACGATCTCCGAGCGCTTCCACAGCGGCGTGCGGCCGATCTTCTCCACCGGCGCCGGAGCTTGCCCGCGGGAGACGTACCCACGAAACGTCGAGACCGACAGCTCGGTACCGGTTTCCTCCTTGATCAGGTCAATGACCTGATCGGTGGTCAGCCGATGTGGATTAGCCATGGAGAGAATCCTTCCTGTTCATCGCCCGTCGGGGATGCGGGTGGTAGTTCGGTTGCGCTCCCGCGGTCGACCCCTGCAGGCACGGCTGCGACACGACGCCAGGCTGTAGAGATTTCCCAGGGAAGACCCTACAACGGCGTGCTGTAATGCCCACGATCGCGTCCACAGTGTGTGACAGGGAGTCATGGACGGAAACAATACAGCGATACATTGCAATGTTCGAACACTTGGAGAACGCACCGCTGGGGGCTTGCCAGCGGCCGGCCACCCTGGTCGGGAGCGTTCAGAAGCCAGTGCTTGCCCGGAACGGGTGCTCATCTAGCTGGGAAGACGTCACGTCCCCAAACGTCGGGGTGTGTCGCCCGAACTGAAACGGACCCCTGCGACAGCACTCGGTCCAGCGAAAAGAAGTGCCCACAGTCACATTGCCCGAGCGCGAACGCCACAATATCCTCACGCCCGCCCCCGCCTGTCACGTCGAAACCACTGAGCGCAAACGCATTCCACATATGACGCCGTCGAGGTAGCCAGCACCGCCGGTGGCACCGACACGGCAACAAGGCCATCGGCACAGCGACAGATCGACCCACTACGCCACCGCGCCAACCCCCCTCGCCACCTCGACCACGTACCCTGCCCGCTGGAGTACGCACACAAGAGGAGAGACTGCATGGGAGCCGGATCGGTGCACGAAACGCTCGCCGACTACGACGGCATGGACTACCGCCGGACGTTGGGCGCGCAGGTCACCACAGACGCGCGACACGACTTCGGCATGCCGGCAGTGGTCACGCGATGAAGCCCGTCGAAATCGCCGACGGCGTGTTCTTTGTGCACTCCGAGATGGTCAACTGGGTACTGCTCACCGAAGGCGACGCGGTGACCGTGATCGACACCGGCTATCCAGGGCAGCGCGGTGACGTCGAGGACTCGATCCGGACGATCGGACGGGATCCGCGCGGCATCGAGGCCGTACTCATCACCCACGCGCATGTCGACCATATCGGCAGCGCACAGTATCTCGCCGACACCTACGGGGCGCCGGTACTGGTACACCCTGAAGAGGCCGCTCACGCCCGCCGTGAATGCCACGAGGTCGCGACGCCCTGGGATGTGCTTAGCAATATCTGGCGACCCGGGGTCCTGCCGTGGGCAACAAAGCTGATCCGCCTGGGCGGCACGGCCAAATACGGCATCGACTCCCCCACCGCGATGCCCGTACCCGGCGCCCTGACCTGCCCGGGCGCCCCAGTCCCGGTTCTCGCACCCGGCCACACCTCCGGTCACACCATCTACCACCTTCCCGATCGCGGTGTGGTGATCTCCGGCGACGCCCTGATCACCGGGCACCTGACCTCACCGGTCTCCGGACCTCAGTTGTTGCCGCAGTGGTTCGACCATGACCGCGGCACGGCCGCGGAGTCATTGCGCATCATCGGAGAGTTGGACGCCGACATTCTCCTGCCCGGACACGGGCCGATCCATCACGGCTCCGTCGCCGAAGCAGCCGCAACCGCACGAGAACTCGTCGGGTCCGCCCTGTAAGGATCGAAATATGTCGACCACGCTCATCCGCAATGGCCATCTACTCACCATGGATCCCACCCATGGCGAGATCGCCAGGGCAGACGTCCTCATCGATGGAACCCGAATCAGTCAGATCGGCGTGGACCTCGACACCACAGCGGTCGACACCGTCATCGACGCTGCGGATCACCTCGTCGCGCCCGGCTTCGTCGACGCGCACCGGCACATGTGGCAAACGCAGCTGCGGGGTCGGATGGCGAACGCGACACTGGTCGACTACGCCGCCCACATCAGAGGCGTATACAGCGCTTGCTACGAACCCGAGGACGTCTATATCGGGATCCTCACGGGCTACCTCGATGCCCTCAATGCCGGTACGACCACCCTTATCGACCACTGCCACATCATGAACTCGGCCGCACACACTGATGCGGCGATCCGCGCATTCCGCGACTCCGGCGCGGGCGGCGTGTTCTGCTACGGCCTGTTCCCGAATCCCGAGCGCGGCAAGCCCGACGACGCTGCCGCATCCTCACACCACCGCAGCGTGTGTGGGACGACGCCCGCCGAATTCGGTCCACGCATTTTCGCCCCGAGAACACCGAGCGTGTGCGGTGGGGCATGGCACTGACCGAAGCGGAGTTTTTCCCGATCGAGTACTCCCTGCGAGAGATCGAACTGGCGCGAGAACTCGGTTCCCACAAGATCTCCGCGCACGCCGGGTTCGGTGAGTCCAGCCGCCACACGCGCTATGTCGAGCGCCTCGCCGCAGCCGGCGCGCTCGATAGCGACCTACTCCTTGTGCATGGTTGGAGTCTGAGTGACCATGAACTCGAGCTCATGGTGCGCCACGGCACCACACTGGCGGTAACGCCGGAAACCGAATTGCAGATGGGCATGGGATTTCCGGCCCTGGCGCGCTTTGCCGAACTCGGCGGCCGCGCCGGCCTCGGAATCGATATCGTCTCCAACCAAAGCTCGGACATGTTCACGCAGATGCGTTTGGCGCTCCAAACTTCTCGCGGATACGACAACGACCGACTCGCGCGCCGCCGACTGTTCCCCGCGCACCTGCGGATGACCACCGAGGACGTCCTCGAGTCGGCCACCATCGATGGCGCTCATGCCCTGGGGCTCGGCCACGAAGTTGGCAGCCTGACAGTGGGCAAACGGGCGGATCTGCTCCTGATCCGCAAACGCGACATCAACATGGCACCAGTCAATGACGCGGCGGCAGCGGTTGTCCTCTATGCCAATACCGGCAACATCGACACCGTCATCGCCGACGGAGTCATCCGCAAGCGCCACGGACAGCTCACTCACCCCAACCTGGACGACCTCATCGACCAGCTCCAGGAGTCCACAACCACAGTGCTGATGCGCGCGAATGAGTTCGACCTCGCCGAGCGCATGCACTTCGTCAGGCAAATCTTTCCCACCGACAGAAAGTCCAGCATCGAGCAGCGGCTCGCCGCCAAGGTGTTCAGGACCAAGGCGGCGGCACCACTTCACGACCGCTTGATCCGCTACCTGATCAAGCGAACACGTATCGACGGCTAGTCAGAGCTTTCGAGCGGAGACCTCCACACCTGCACCGCGCAGTCGTTCAACGAGCACGTCACCGAGCGCGGTAGCCGGAGTGAGGACGCCGGCCGCCTCGGGAAGGCGATCTCGGTCTAGGACGAGGCTCAGTGCCGACTCCCCCAGCAGGACCGCGGTGGCCCGGTATCCGGGATCACCCTGCGCCTTCACCCGGGCAGCGTAGCGGGCGCCGGTCGTTGTGGTGGTGTAGATGTCCATCGCGAAAAACCCATTGCGCTGGGTCTTCTCGCTGGGGCCCTCGCCCGGTGCCGGCAGGATGCGGTCGAGCACGAACCGGGTGGGCGGCAGGCTCAAGCCGAGCACGAGTCCACCGAGTACGGCCGCGACACCACCTGCGTAGAGACGGGAGAGTCGCGAGTCCCCCACGCCCATCACCTCTCGGTATTTGAAGGTGCGGCCGTACGCCCAGTCGCGCAGCGCATTGCTACGTCGCACGATGCGGGTGTTGTAGGACCCCATGACGAAAGGCGCCTTCCAACCGGTGGCCTCCGGGGCGATCTCCGCGCCGTTGACCACTGCGACGTCAGGCTGACGACCGAGATCGGGTTCCTTCGTTCGGTCAGGGCTGAGTGAGTACGGAGAGGCGGCGAGCCGACGCAGCGCCCGATCCTTCTTCGACACGTCGATCTGCGTGCGCAGCGTATCGATGGTTCCACCCGAGACTCCGCCACGCAGCGTGGCCACCAATGTGGTGTCGCCGAGATCGCCGGCACCGTCGGCTTGGACTCTCTGGTGCAGCACATGAACACCCAGGTCGGAAGGGATGGAGTCGTAGCCGCAGGAGTGCACGATCTTCACGCCGTTGGCCCGGGCCTTCTCGTGGTGGGCGTCGATGCTCTCGCGGACGAACAGCACCTCCCCGGTCAGGTCCACATAGTCGGTGCCGGCCGCGACGCAGGCTGCGACCATTTCGGCGCCGTACTTCGCGTACGGGCCCACGGTGGTCGCGACAACCTTTGTGCGGGAGGCCAGCTCGGCGAGCGCGACGGCGTCGTCAGCATCGGCGATGACGATCGGCCAGTCGGCGGCGCGGGCCCCGAGCACCGACCGCGTTGCCTCGAGTTTCGCCTGTGACCGTCCGGCGAGACCGATCCGGATGCCGTCCGGGGAGTTCCGCGCGAGATAGTCGGCGAGAAGCCGCCCGACGAACCCGGTGGCACCGTAGATGACGAGATCTAGTTCACGTCCGCTGTCAGTCATGCGCGCGAGCATACAAGTGGAGCGGATCAGACAGAAGAGGTATATGTAACCCTAAGTAACCGTAGGTCAGGGGCGTGGTGAGGCAAATCCCCCGAACCCGAACCGAAGGGGACGTGTCATACCCCCAGTTCAGGACTCTTTTTGGGAGCATACCTGCGGGGTGACATTCGCCGATTCGACCCACAACCAGAGGTCGAGTTGGCTACATCCGTTCGCCGAGCTGGCCGGCACACACACCTGAGCCAGCTTGTGTACTGTCGGTCACTGACCGGGGAGAGAATCGCGCACCCAATTGCGGATGCTAGGTGCCGTTGCCTTCGAAACGCACCGACCTCGTCGCCCATAACTAATCGCGAATGCGGTGGTCGGTGCTTAGGTCAGGTCCTCGGTCGGGGCCGTCGCCGCATTGGCTTTGATCGAAGTAATCCCGTTCTGGGCCGCAGCCTTCGAGGTGTAGCCCTGGCTGGCCGCGATGATCTCGCCGTTCGCTGCCTTCAGGTGAAACCGGAACTGGCCGGCGGCGTCCTTGAACAGCTCGAACTTCGCAGTCATCGCCACTCCTCTGGATGAGTCCCCGGCGGTCGCGGACACGCTCACGGTAAGCCGAGCGAACACCCATCGGCGGCCGAATTCACGATTCCCTGCAGCTGCTCGATTCGCGCCCGCACTCGCTGCAGGTCTCCTTTTGACCATCGGCTATCGGCCCGGCGGGCGGAGGTTCGCGGCGTAGAACTCGATGCTGGTCGTTTTGAGTCCAAACTCGGGGTAAGCCACCGTGACGTGGATGGTGCTCTGTGTGGGTACCGGACTGAGGAAGTAGTGCGCTCGCGTTTCAATCACACCCAGGTCGCGGACACGGCTGCGGGAGTCGCCGCCACCAGATAGCCATGGCTCGTTCGGATCATCGGGAAAGTCGTCCTGTCTGAATGAGTTGGACAGCACGGTGCCGCCGAAGAAACCGTGCTCACCAAGAGTTGGTGATACCGCGAGGACCAGCCGGATCCTGGTTTTGTGAGCCTTGTCCGGCCTGATCCTGTACCCCAGATTGATTGTCTCGGTGTCGAAGGGGATACCGGCGGTGGGGTCTGGGTCCGGTTCGCGGGCGACCAGATCAAAGCCCATCCCGTTCTCGTACACCTTCACTCTGGTGAACCGGAGGTCGAGGCCGTTGTTTGTTCTGAATGGGATGGAGAGCTTCGGCTCGTAAAGGACTGGATCCTCGTCCTCTGTTGTCAGGAACGCGTCGGGTCGTTTCCGAAATTCGGGCACCTCGCGGCGGCCGGGCGGCCGCTGCGCGCGCTTCTCGCGTTGTTCCTGTTCCTCACGTTCCAGTTCGCGCTCAAGTTCTTTGTCCGGGATGGATTCGCCAGCCAATCGCAAGATCCGGGCGCTCCACTTCAAGTGGGCAGTCCACTCCGGTGGAGGATCGCCGACATAGGCAAAGTTGAATCGCTTTTTGGACATGCCACCGATACTTGCATGCGCTAACCGGTGAACGGCACAGTTGCTGACAACGTCCGTGGTGACCCGCAAGCCGAACCCTGACCGGCGTGTTCCGGAAGAGGTCCCGTGACCGGAAGCTCCTGACCTGCTGTTGTCCCGTAAAGGTGGTCCGGTGACGAATTCCGAAACGGTGCGATAACCGGGACGCCACCAGCGCCCCATACGGCGCATTCGGTATGGGACCAGTTAGTCAACTCGGGTTAATGGTCAACGGTCAGGAGCCAAACCCTATCCATAACTCGGCAACCTCCCTATTCCGTGTCCGCCACTGACCGAGCAACGGGACATCGTTACGTTTCTCGATCACCAGACCGCCAAGATTGGCACCTTGATCGAAGAGACTGAGCGATTCATCGATCTCTCACGCAAGCGTCGGTCGGCGCTCATCACTGCGGCGGTGACGGGTCAGATCGACGTGCGGGATGAGGTGGCCTGAGTGGCTCAACACAACGAGATCGAGTTCGAGAACGAGATCGCCGAGTACCTCGCAGCGCACGGTTGGCTGTACTCCCCGGATGACACCGGCTACGACCGTGAGCGTGCGCTCTTCCCCGAGGACGTGCTCGGCTGGCTCGCCGACACGCAGCTGGAGCAGTTGGACAAGGTCGTCAAGCCGGGCTCGAGTGACATCGTCAAGCAGCAGGATCAGTTGTTGGACAGGATCGTGAAGGTCCTCGACACCCCGATGGAGAACGGCGGCGGCACGCTCAACCTTCTCCGCAAGGGGTTCTCGCATCTGGCTGCGAAGTTCCGGATGTGCGTGTTCCGGCCGGAGTCGACGCTGAACGAGAAGCGGAACGCCGAGTACGCGGCGGCGCGGCTGCGGGTGATGCGGCAGGTGCACTTCTCGGCCGCCGACAACCGCTCGGTCGACCTGGTCTTCTTCGTCAACGGGCTCCCGGTCGCCACCGCTGAGTTGAAGACCGACTTCACCCAGACCGTCACGGATGCGATCAGCCAGTACCGCACGTCGCGGCTGCCGAAGGACGCCGCTACGGGGAAGGTCCAGCCGCTGTTCGAGGCCGGAGCCCGGGCGCTGGTGCATTTCGCGGTGTCCAACGACGAGGTGTGGATGACCACCAAGCTTGCGGGTGAGAAGACGCATTTCCTGCCGTTCAACCGGGGCAGCGAGGATGGTGGTGCCGGGAACCCGCTGAATCCGAACGGGTCGAGGACCTCGTATCTGTGGGAGCAGGTGCTGCAGCGCGATGCCTGGCTGAACATCCTGGGCCGGCTCATGTACATCAAGCACGAGTCCAGTACGGACCCGATCAGCGGCAAGACCAGCAAGTCGTCGACGCTGCGGTTCCCGCGGTTCCATCAGTGGGAGGCAGTCTCCGAGCTCACCGCGACGGTCACCGCCGAGGGCGTGGGAAAGCGGTACCTGATCCAGCACTCCGCCGGTTCGGGGAAGACGGACTCGATAGCGTGGACCGCGCACCGGATGGCGCGGTTGCAGGTTGAGAACAAGAAGGTCTTCGACTCGGTGATCGTGGTGACCGACCGCAACGTTCTCGATGCGCAGCTGCAGGACGCGATCAAGCAGATCGACAACGATCAGGGCATCGTCGTCGCGATCGACCGGGATGAGGCGGCGAGGGCCGGAGGCTCGAAGTCGGGGCTGCTCGCGAAGTCGTTGACCGACGGCAAGCTGATCATTGTCGTCACCATTCAGACGTTCCCGTTTGCGATGGAGGAGATCCGCAAGAACAAGGGCCTCAAGGGCAAGACGTTCGCCGTGATCGCGGACGAGGCACACTCGTCGCAGTCCGGGCAGGTCGCCGGCAAGCTGAAGGCCGTCCTGACCGCGGAAGAGCTGCAAGACATCAAGGACGGCGGCGATGTCGACGTCGAGGCGGTGCTCGCGGCGGAGGCCACCGAACGTGCAGCGTCGGCGAACATCTCCTACTTCGCGTTCACCGCCACCCCGAAGGGCAAGACCCTGGAGCTGTTCGGGCGGCCCCCTTCGGCTGGTGGGAAACCGGTGCCGTTCCACGTGTACACGATGAAGCAGGCCATCGAGGAGGGGTACATCCTCGACGTGCTGACCGGCTATCACTCGTTCAAGCTGGCGTTCCAGATCGGGCAGAACGCGGCCAGCGAGGACGAGGTGGACCAGTCGCAGGCCACCAAAGAGGTCATGCGCTGGGTAAAGCTGAACCCACAGACCATCGCCCAGAAGGCCGCGATCATCGTCGAGCACTTCCGCGCCAACGTCGCGCACCTACTCGAGGGGCACGCGAAAGCGATGGTCGTCACCGACTCCCGCAAAGCCGCCGTTCGCTACAAGCACGCCATCGACGACTTCATCGCGAAGAAGGGCTACAGATACGGCACCCTGGTCGCGTTCTCCGGCGCCGTCCAAGACCCAGAGTCCGGCCCCAAGGACTTCACCGAGGCCAACATGAACCCCGGAGTCCACGACCTGCGGACCGCATTCACCGGGGACGCATACAGGGTGATGATCGTCGCCAACAAATTCCAGACCGGATTCGACCAGCCCCTGCTGTGCGCGATGTACGTGGACCGGATCTTGTCCGGGGTCACTGCAGTGCAGACCCTTTCGCGGCTCAACCGGACCTACCGCACTCCGTCGGGAGTCTTGAAGTCCGCGGCGATGACCCAGGTCGTGGATTTCGTCAACGAGCCAACGGTGATCCGGGAGGCGTTCGAGCCGTACTTCACGGACGCGTTCCTCGAGACCGAGACCGACCCGAACCTGGTTCACGATCTTGCGGCGAAGCTCGACACCGCCGCGATCTACACCCAAGCCGAGGTCGACCAGTGCGCGGAGGGGTTCGTCAAGGGCAAAGGCCACAGTGCTCTCGCAGCCGCTGTGGACCCGGGCAAGAAGCGGTTTGCCGAGCGCTACCAAGCGGCCTTGATCCACAACGGGGGTGAGGGCGACAAGGCGGCACTCGCTGAACTGGACATGTTCCGCAAGGATGTCGGTTCGTTCGTGCGGCTCTACGACTTCATGTCTCAGATCGTCGACTACGGCGACCCGGAATTGGAGAAGAAGCAGATCTATCTGCGCCATCTCGACAGGGTCATCCAGCCCGACAACTACACCGCGCCAATCGACTTGTCCGATGTTGTCCTGCAGCGCGTCAAGCAGGTCGATCAGGGTAAGAGCGACATCAGCCTCGGTGCCAGAGTCGGGCTTACCGGTGTGACAGCGGCCGGCTCAGGAGAGAAGCGTGACCCGAAGATGGTCGCCTTCCGGCAGGTCCTCGACCGCCTCAACGACCTGTTCGGGTCCGAAGACTTCACCCAGTCTCAGAAGATCTCGTTCCTCGAGGCGCTGCTGCGAACTTTGCTCGACGACGATTCGCTCGTGCAGCAGGCGAAGGTGAACTCCACCAAACAGTTCGTCGAGTCGCCAGACTTCGACGACGCGGTCACCGGGGCAGTGGCCGACAACCAGGGGGCGCACGAGAAGTTGAGCGACTACTTCTTCACCAACGCCCCCGGCCGCTCCCATCTGGTCTCCGACATCGCCAAGTGGTTCTACCAGGTCGTCTCTGAGGAGAACGCTAGCGCATAACGGGTACCGCCCCGACCTGTGGTGAGTCCAAGGGGCCACCCGCCGCACGAACGCCACGACCATCTCCGCGGATCGATCGATCCTCTAGACATGTCTCCAAATGATCTGCGGTGTTGCGCTGCAGAATCTAGGTGCTCGCCGTCGCCGCGGACCGTGCGAATCCGCCAACCGTTTCCGGGTAAACCAGGTCATACCGGACACGTGCAGCATGGCGCGGTACCGGCTCGGAAAACTCGGGGTGCCACAGTGGATTGGAACCGGAGACAAGCTCTGCTACCTGATGTCACACTTTATGACGATCTCGAAGTGACCGCTTACATCGTGGGAGGTCGAAGGGTGGACACGTTCGGCACCAGCGAGAACGACCAGGCGCGAGAAGCGGGGCGCAGTCGCGGGCAACGAAGAATTGCCGCTCTTCGGTACCACGAAGAGAATATCGACACGGTCAACCCTGTCGCCCGTGCGATCAACACCGCGATGGAACTCCTTAACTCCTCCGATGCGCCGCCAACTGTGATTGAACAGGTTGTGGAAACGGTGACCGTCGCCGCCACGGTGCGCGCGATCGCCGACAATCCGATTGAGTTGACGTCGAGCGATATCCAGCTGATCATCGGATTCTTCGAGTGGGCGTGGCTCGACTATTTTCGCCTCCGGAGGAGATAACGATCGTGGCGCCGCGGCCATGTAGTGCCATCCCGTACCGGTGGCGCATAGTTCGTCGGCTCGGCCCGCCCTGGAGCTGTTGAGATGCCACGGACCCTCACATTCAACGAGCAGATCAGTGATTATCAAGGTTGGCAGCGTAGATGCTTGTACGTTGCCGGTGGACTCGGTGGCTTGATCCTGTTCGGCGACCTCGCAAAAGACTCCTTCTCCGACGCGCCGAGCTCTGTGCGCGCCGTATTCATGACGTTCGCGATTCTCGCTGCGGGTCTGATCGGCTATTCGTATACGCGCGTCGCCGTATCGATAGACAGTTTGCAACGGGAGCTGGAACGTCGAAATGTGGCACTTCACGCCGCCGCAGCGGCTGCAATCGCCAGTGGAACCGGTGCAGACGCTGCCAAGGAGGCCGCAACGGCGGGTGCCGGCGACAACGAAGTACCAGACCGTGTCGTCTTCAAATTTCCGGTAAGCGCCGTGTGGACGTTTGGCGCCGGTTTCGTGTTGCTGGTCATCTCATCGGTACCGCTTCTCGTCGCTGCGTGGTGGAAGTATCCGCAGCTCGTGCACTGGGTGGTGCCGTTTTACAACTGGCTAAGGGGAGCGATGGACTTGATAGCTGTGATAGCTGTGATCTCGCTGTTGGTGATCGTCGGACTCACCCTATTCAATCTGCGTTTGGTGGGTTCCGTGCGCTCCGCGCAGTTCAATGCAATTCACACCGGAAGTGGAGCTTGGGAGTTGTACAACAACGGTGGCGGCATCGCAAGGAACGTGAAAGCATACGCGGACGGGACGCTGATCACCGGGGCAGAGTGGGCGCATTTCCCGGGGAGCGGGGCCATGAACACCTTCACCGATGCGTCTCCGGCCCCGGGGCGTGAGATCAAGGTTACGTGGACGGGTACCGCAATCCGGACTAAGGAGCGGAAAAAGACCTTCACCCAGACCTGATTCGGCAGGTTGATCAGCGGAGCAGACGACCCGCACCCCGGTTGGTTACACAGGCCACGCCAGACAGTGAACGCAATTACATTCCGCGACAAACGTTTTCAAACGCCGATAACGGATCCTATGACATTTCCCATACTCAGGAGCGGTTGGGATGTGTGCATCGTGCACTGGAAACCCGAATTCAGGCCAGCATTCGAGCGACGGCCCCCACCCGAAGCAGGCACCCGTAGTACTTGCCCCCGGGAAGCACAGTTCTTCGCCTGATAACGGATTACGTGCTAGTACTGCAACGGCACTTATGGCAGGTGGCCGCGGGTTCGGTAATGACAGATGCGGGCCTGGTGTTGTCGGCGTCTCCGCCAGTGCGACCAGGACCAGATGTGCTCGTCGGGGTGGGCGTGTCGCAGGATCAGAAACACGAGTAGACGGCGGATCTCGGGTACCGTGTAGCCGATCATGCCCTGATCTTCGGTTCCGATTCCCCCTTTACCGCTTCGGTTTTCGTCCCGGCGAGCCAGGCGAGGGCGAGCATCGACAAGGTGATGTGGGCGTACCAGGCCCGGTAGGTGCGTACCTGGTAGTGGTCGAGGCCGGCCTCGTTCTTGGCCTGCTGAAAGCATTCCTCGACCCGCCACCGCGAGCCGGCGATGGTGGCGAGTTCGGTGAGCGTGGTGCGGCGGGGTCCGGCGCAGATGTAGTACGCGATCTCGGTCGGATCGGAGAGGGATCGGCGGGCGAGCAGCCAGTGCCCACGCCCGGGTGCCCAGGCGATCCGGATCGGGATCCGCACCCAGGAGTACTCGCGCCTGCCGTGCGCGCCGTCGCCGACGGAGATCCGGCGCCACTGCTTCGCCGGGACCGCGGCGATCATCTCGTCGGCGCGGCCGGAGCGGCCGTGCAGGGTGAACACATCGTCGTTGCAACGGGTGGCCAACACATACGAAACATCGCGTTCCTCGAGCCAGACCCGCAGGTACTTCACCTGCCCGTAGGCCTCGTCGGCGGTGGCCCAGGAGAACGGGACCTGCGCGTCGAGGGCGCGTTCGATCATGCGTTGCGCCAGTCTCGGTTTGGTCGCGAACTCCACCTCGTCGCCGATCCCGGCGGCGCGGCACCGGTCCCGGTCGGAGGTCCAGGACTCGGGCAGGTACAGCTCCCGGTCGATGAGCGCGTGCCCCGCCGCGCTCGCATAGGCGAGGAAGACCCCGATCTGGCAGTTTTCCACTCGCCCGGCGGTGCCCGAGTACTGGCGTTGCACCCCGGCCGAGCGGGTCTGCCCTTCTTGAGGAAACCGGTGTCATCGACGATCAACACGCCGGCCGGATTGCCGAGGCGTTCGACCACGTAGTCACGCACATCGTCGCGCACCCCGTCGATGTCCCAGTCGGCCCGCCGCAGCAGACGTTGCATCCCGTCCGGGCTCATTTCACCGGCCCGCTCGGCGAGGGTCCACCCGTTCTTGCGTTCCAGACCCGCAACCAAACCCGTCACATATTCACGGACCCGGGACCGCGGTTCCGACCGGGCGAACCGACCGGAGATCCGCTCATGCAACGCTTCCAACTCGGAAACAACCAAATCAAGGACCACACAACCAGTATCGTCTACCTGTCAAGCAAGTGCCGTTGCAGTACTAGGCCCTCGTGCGTTCGTCGTGGCCAGTTTGGCGTTCCGCGCGAGCCGCCCTACGTTGGCGGACCACAACGATCCTGGAATCGGGTAGGTCAATCGTGCGTGACTTGAGTTCGGAGGACGATTCCCTCACGCAGCCAGGCGCGAACCAGGGTTACCTTTGCTCGGTCGCTGTAAGCGTCAGGAAGATTACTGATCCGGAACTGCTCAGTTCGCGACAGGTACTCGAGTGCGGAAACGGCCACCTCCGGTAGCTCCATGCGTCTGCCGCAGACTGTCAGCCATACCCGACCATCGCGCAGGCCCCATCGGACGGGGCCGCCCCGCCGCCTCTGCACCACGGTGTCCAGGCCAACACGCTCGTGATCTGAAATTAGCGATTCTAGGGCACCCCCTGGAAGGGCCGTATCCACCCGATCTCGATCGAGGTAGCGCTGCAATTCGGTCATGCAGATCGAAGCGGAAGCGTCGTTCGCCTCGATCAGCTTGCGCATGAGATCCGTAGTTGTGAACGACGTGAAATCGTGGGCGGTTCTTCTGAGCTCCACTGATTGCTGCGCGAGGACGTCAACGAGAGCATGTGCGAGATCAACCCATCGACTCGGGCTTAGCGCGACGGTCAGATGGAGCGACCCTTCGGATCCAGCAGTGGCCACATGAGGGTGCCCGCGAGGGACGTAAAGCACGTCTCCGGCTCGCAGCTCAGCATCGAGGGCCAGAGCGCTGTCCCGGTTCAACTGTGCATTCTGGGTGTGCATTACGGGTAGCTCGTCAGCTGGATCGAAGACGAGCCAATGTTTTGAGCCATAAGTCTGCAGTATGAAAACATCATGCGCGTCATAATGTCTCGCGAACGCGCTCCCCTCGGGAGGTGACAGATACGCATTCACCGCGAGCGCGCAGCACATCGCCGCCCCGAGATCGGCCGCTAATGTGATTACTTCCGGCCAGCGCTTGTGGAGATCTGCGGCGATCACACTATAGCCAGCTCTCCATGCGAGCTCTACCTCATGGGGATCCAACCGTCCGCTGGTTCCGCCGGGCGGGGCAAGCACTATGGCTCCGTCCGAACACCCGGAGATGGTGAGATACCTTTCGAAATCCTCCATACCGAAAAGTTCATTGAAGCGTCGACCGTCGCCGCGCCATAGCGCCGGCGACTTTTCGTATTTCTCTGACCAGAATTCGTCTGCTGACTGCCCGAGTAACCAGCAGAGGTCGTAGGTCAACATAATTCCCGCTGAACTGGCTGATTACTCGATCGTCCCAGTGTCCTCCTTCATGATCTTCTTGGCACGAAGTTCTCCCCGTACGATCTCCGTCGCCTCAAGATTCTCGACGAGATCTCTCTCCTCGTTGTAGACCGGGCGACTGAGTCTGATGGAGAGCTCTGCAGTCAAATTCATGCAGTTCTGCACCGCTGCGTCATGAGTGGAGGCAGCTTCGAGTAGGCCCTTCCTCAGCAGATCCATGAACCCGTCCAGATCATCGGGATCGAGCTCGATCCGTTCGACCTTCGCGCGTTCTTCCTCGGTCGTGTAACGTGTTACGTTTTTGAACACCTGTTCTGGCTCCGTGCTGTCCATTTCCCTCCAATCGCTACCCTCCTAGAGTAAGCTTTCTACGGTCATACCTAAACCCGCATCCACGAATCGGCACTCAAAATTGATGGAAACCCCGAGGGATATTTGCGTGCGATCGACCGCATTAGACGCAGTGCGGCCGATTCAATCGGTGCCCGATACGGGAATGTCGCCGCGTGCGTTCTTTGAATGGTTCCATTCGGAGGCGCCGGACGTGACGAGTGGGGCATTCGCACGAGGGCGCACTTCTGATTCATTGAGCTCCTACGAAGTGGCCCTGCGGGCATGGCATGGTATCCACGCACCCAACACGGTGCTCGATCTTGGGTGTGGTGAGGGGCATCTTTCCAAGGTGTTAGCGCAACAGTGGGCCGAGACTGCCGTCATCTCGGTGGACTTTGCGCGTTACCCCACCGCGACCCACCTGCCGCTACGATGCTGCGCGGATGGGGGTAGCCTGCCCATTGCCGACGACTCGATCGATCTTGTTGTCTGTCATCTCAGCATCCATTTGTTCGATCGGCCGAATCAAGCATTGCAAGAAATCGCTCGCGTACTGCGGCCAGGCGGCGTGGTGTCGATCATCCTGCCGGGAACTCAACCACGCAACGGGATCATGCAGAAGTACCGTCAGAAGATCCACCAACTCGCTCATGATGGTCACCTTCGCTCGCACCTCGTGCCACCGCCGCCGAGTCTGCGACAACTGCGGAACGCGCTTAATGTGGCAGGTTTCCGCAAGATATCGGACCAGGGCTTCGTCCTGAACCTAGACGGCTCGGCAGAGGATGTGTGGCGGTTCGTGGCGACGACCTACGATTGGCCCAGACTCGACAAGGCCGGTTGGGAGGAATTGTATCTATTTTGCGCGCGTCTGATTTCGCAATCAGTAACACACCGACTTAGGTTCAACTTGACCAGCATTCGAGCACAGAAATGCTGACCCGCGAGCATTCCGAGCGCGTCTATCACCACTTCTATCGAATCCCCCGCATGGGGGTGCTAGGCCTATCGGGGGACGGTGGGCCCTTCGGATTCGACATCGCCGCCGCTCTAGGCGCCGACTGGCTGATTCGCAGATACAGGTGCGATGCCATCGTCGAGACTGGGTGTTTCCTAGGAGATACGACGGAGTACTTAGCTCACGCTTATCCCCGTCTACCGATCTTGACCTGCGACGTGACCGAGGAGTGCGCCGTATTCACTCGGCATCGACTGAATGAATACTCCAACGTCGCTGTCACACACGAACACTCAGCTGCGATGTTATCCACTGTCGCGAACTCCTTCGACTGCGCGTTCTACTACCTCGATGCACATTCGGTTGAAAACTCGCCCCTTGCAACAGAGTTAGCGCTGATAAGGCGTGGCGTCGTCTGCATTGATGACTTCGATATCGGGCATCCGCGCTTTTCCCACGATGCCTGGGCGGGTGTATCGTGCAATGCTGCCTTTTTGCGGGCATCGCATGTGCAAGCCGAGCACTACTGGACTATGGATCCGAACGCCGCACTTCCATTCCCGTGTCTTCAGACGAGGCGCAGATCGGGAAAGGCGTGGCTTGCAATTGGGCTTGATACGATGCCGTTTAGCGACTGCCCATGGTTTGTAAGATGGCCGATCCAATGTCAGTGACCATATCACTCGGGACAAGTTTCCGGCACCGACCCGCCGACCGATCTCTTGCCGCCGCACGCTCGCTCTTCGAGCTGTACGGCATACGCAGATTAGTAGACCTCACACGCCTCGACCGTGTCGGAGTGCCGGTCTTCGCAGCCGTTCGGCCACAGGGAAGGACGCTGGCTGTACATGCTGGCAAAGGCGTAACGTACGACGAAGCGGCAGCGAGCGCCGCTATGGAGGCCATCGAGTTCGCAGTGGCCGAGCGCCGGCCTCCCGACACGATCCCGATGTCCGCGACAGAGGCGGACTACGATGTCCTATCGTTTTGCCCGAGACTTGGAGTCGAAATAGGGCGCGATGAGACGCTGCCATCTATTGTCGCCACGTCGGTCGCGGACGGGAGTCCACATCCCGTTCCTCTAAGCAGCGTGTTTCTGGGCGATGGTGTGACGCAGCGTTATTTCGGTTCGAATACAACCGGCCTCGCATCGGGCAACGATGTTGCGGAGGCGACCCTTCACGGCCTATTCGAAGTGATCGAACGAGACACGAAGTCATTTCAGGCTGTCAACGACACCACTCGACTTGTTTCGCCCGAATCTCTCCCCACGCATCTCCAAGCGACAGGCGACGCTATTGAGGCTGCCGGATTGCAGTACTCGCTTCGTTACGTGGTAGGGCCCGTTCCGGTCCCGTGGTTCCGTGCTGTTATTTGGGATCCTCTGGTCGATGACCCGTGCCTTGTGAACGGGGGATACGGATGCCATTGCGACCCTTCGATCGCTGCAATGCGGGCTGTCTTGGAGGCTGTTCAGAGTCGGCTGGTAACAATCCACGGCGGTCGAGACGATCTAGCAGAAACATATTCGCGATTCGAGGGCCTTGGCACCACAGGCCGTCGGCGCCACGTTGGGCGAGTTCTCCGCGTGGCGCGCAGAGGCGCCAACGCAATCGACTTCGCCGAGATCGCGTCCCTCGACGCGACGCTTGATGTCGACAATGCAATTGTTGCGACGGTCAGTGCTGCGAACGCGGCCGGGCTCCGTCACGTGCTGAGATATGTTTACGAAGTCCCAACTACCGATTTGGCCGTCGTTCGTATTGTCGTGCCAGGTGCAGAGAATTTCACGGTTGCTGAGGGAAAAGTTGGCCGGAGACTCCTCTCCCACCTCCGGAGGCAGCATTGAGTCTTGTCTTATTTGCAGGGCCTAGTCTGTGCGGGTTCGATGAAGGAGACCTTCCTTACGATGTCGAACTGCGACCACCTGCGAGGAGGGGCTCGTTCGACCGTCTCAGTGTCGAGTCGGGTCCTGACGTAGCCATCGCGCTTGCTGACGGATTCTTTCAGAGCGTTCCAGCGGTTGGACACCACGAGATCATCGAGGTCTTGAGATCCGGGCGGCAGGTCTGGGGGCTATGTTCGATCGGTGCTATCCGCGCCGCGGAGCTCGACCACCTTGGAATGATGGGGTTTGGCGAGATTTACGAGTCCTTCCGTTGCAATCCGGAGCAGCCGGACGACGTCGTAGCGTTGTTGCACGATCCGGAGTGGCCGTGGAGGCCGGTATCGGAACCGCTCGTTCACCTGAGTAGGGCGTCTAGTCATCTGGTCGAGATCGGATTGATTGACCAGTTGGTAGCCGACGCTGTGATCGCGTCCCTCAAGAATCGCTGGTTCGGTGAGCGGACTATTGGGGAATTCCTGAAGCTCTTAGAAAATCGAATTGGCCGATCGGTGGGCTCTCGCTCGGCAATTGATCACTTTGATGACTTCCGTACCAAACATCACGATCTAGTGCGGTTCTTAGATGAGGCGCCATGGCGCGTGTAAATCTCCTTGCTGAGGTGGGGGGTTTGCCTTTTCTCGATGGAGAGTTCCGTGCGTCGCGACTACTCTCCGCGGTCTGTGCTGTCCGCGCCTGGCGGGAAGGTGTCCACGACCGCGGACACATTAATTGGAGCGAGCTAAAGGTTTTGTTGTTACCGGAATACGCGATCGAGGCGAATCGGAGGATGAGGTCGCCCGCCGACATCGCCAGCGAGCCGCTTTCGGCGGATGAACAGGCAGATATCGACGCGGCACTCGAAGGGTTAGCGCATGACGTGCCTGAGTGGGAAGCGCTCCTGAAACTCCCAGTTCGCGTCAAACGGCTCGTCCGCAGCGAGGCGATGTCATGTTCTTGTTTTTTCGCACCGCAACATATCTATATCAGTCCGCGAGCCTTCTCAGACGAGGTTCTTCTCGGCGAATATCTCCTGCACGAGTTGTGCCATAACTGGACGTATCTATTAGAAGAACTCGAGCCGCTCCAGACATTCCAGGCGCTCGAACGATTCACGCTGCCTTCCGGCACTCAGAACAAGCAGCCAACGGAATTGCTCGGTGCCGCCTACGTTTCCGCGACGCTCGTTCGGTGGTATCGGCGTCGAGGTTTAGCAGGTGAGGAGAGCCGCATCAACCTCCTCACGCGATACCTCGATGGTTGTCTAGACCTAATTGACGACCCGACCTGCCGTCCGCTCACTCCCACGGGCCTCGCAGTGGCCTTCCGGCTGATAGGGGAACGGCGATGACTCTGAATCGAAACCTCGGTGGCGGGCTTCTGGCGTGTTGGCCGACACCGGTTTACACGCGAATTCACGATGCGACAAACGTAAACGCCGAGTTGCGTTCACTTATCATGCGACGAAGTGAGAACGAGTCCGGAATTGTTACCAGCAACCTTGGCGCATGGCAGAGTGAACCGGATCTGCTTACCGATCCCGCACCAAGCATAAGGAGAATCACGAGTTGGATTGATGAGGCAACTTCGACGCTGGTGAAGATTACAACGCCACTCGGCGCCGACGCCGGAGAGTTCGGCGAGCGACGGGCCGAGGCATGGGCGGTTCGCTACCGGCAGTTCGACTCGCAGTCACTCCACGTACACCCCGGTTCCGCGTGGAGTGGCGTGTACTACGTCCATGCCACTCCAGACTCGGGGGTCCTTGAGCTGCTCGATCCACGCCTTGGCTACCGTTCGCGGGGGAACCCTTGCACGTACCGCGTTATACCGTCGTCGGGTCTCCTTGTTGCCTTCCCGAGTTGGCTAGAGCACCGAGTGCTCCCGCACCGAGTGTCGGAAGTCCGGATTTGCATTGCCTTTAATGTCGGCTACCGCTTATGAGCAAGCCGACTATTCTGATGCTATGGCCCACGCGGGTCATTCGGCGTCACGTCGTACTGCCGAATCTTCCTTCTGAGCCACCTGGCGAACGGCTTGATTCGGGTAACTGGCTAAGTATTCGCGATCAGGTTTTCGACGCCGCGACCGAAGTCTGGGCCGACTTCAGCGGGCTAGCCCCGAGTGCGATTGAGTCGTGGGGCGCAGGTGACTCAGCGCCTCCGTCGTACTGTGCCGGTTCGTGGCACGGTTTGCTCTGTACCGCCGGATCGGCCGAACTGTTGCTTCATGACCCTCGCGCCGGCGCTGCGCTCAGTATGGCACCAGGTCTCCCATTTGGTCGCTCGCTTCGCTTGACCTTGTCGGCCGGCACATTGGTAATTGCACCGGGATGGGTTGGTTGGTCGCTAGCTCCCTTCGCAGAGCGCAGAGAGGTCCGGTTCGTACGGTTACGGCCAAGTCATCAATGACAGGTATCGACCATGGCATCACCGACAAAGACCGACCTGTCGACGCTGCTGATGGTCGACTCGACGTCTGCGCGGGACCGGGACGACGCCTTCGCCATCACCCCGCTCGCCGGGGCGCGTGGGCGGGCGGTCGAGGTCCATATCGCCCCGATTTCACTCCTCGGAGTGGCGTGATTCCTGTTCGACGAGTGACGCCGCTTCTGCAACACCCCTAGGAGCGTGGGTCGGTAACACGCCGGGCGGGGTGTTCGGGTGATGGTCGGGTATGCGAGATGATGGGGCGTGCCTGATGATCTCGATGATGGTGGGTTATTCGAGGTAGACCCTGTGCAGCGGGTCGAACCCGATTTCGGGGTGCCGAAGCGGCCGGTGGACAAGACGTTCCGGGCATTCGACCCGGAACAGGGGTTGTTGCTGCCGCCGTCGCTCGACGACTGGCTGCCGGCCGAGCATCTGGCCCGGTTCATCGCCGAGCTGGTCGACGAGCATCTGGACCTGTCCCGGATCCGCGCCGCCTACACCGAGGGCCGCGGCGCCCCACCCTATGACCCGCCGCTGATGGTGCGGATCCTGCTCTATGGATACACCACCGGGGTGCGCTCGTCTCGGGCGATCGAGGGCAAATGCGTCGATGACGTGCCGTTCCGGTGGCTCGCCGCGGGCGCGGCCCCGGACTATCGGGCGATCGCCCGGTTCCGCAAGCGGCACCTGTCCGCGCTCGGCCACCTGTTCGTGCAGGCATTGGCGTTGTGCCAGGCCGCGGGCATGGTCCGGCTGGGCCGGGTCGCCCTGGACGGGACGAAGGTGCGGGCGAACGCCTCGAAACGCAAGGCGATGAGCTACGCCCGCATGTCGGAGAAGGAGAAGGTCCTCGCCGACGAGGTCTCGGCCCTGCTGACCGAGACCGAACGGATCGACAAGGCCGAAGACGCCCGCTTCGGCCGGAACAACCGCGGCGACGAGCTCCCCGAGGAGCTGCGGCGCCGAGAAACCCGGCTGGCGACGATCCGGGCGGCGAAGGCCGCCCTCGAGGAAGAGGCCCGGCAGGCGGCGCGGGAGCGGGCCGAGGCGAAGGCCCGCGACCGCGGCGACGACGATGACACCGCCGCGGGGGCGGGCACGGGCGCGGCCGGTAAGGCGACGCCGAAACCGAAGGCGCAACGCAACTTCACCGATCCGGACTCGAAGATCATGCTGACCGGCGACGCGGCCTTTCAGCAGTGTTACAACGCGCAGGCCGTGGTCGACGAGAAACATCAGGTGATCGTGGCCACTGACGTGAACACCAACGCCGCCGATGTCGGCAATCTGATGCCGATGACCGAACAGACCGCGGCGAACACCGGGCAAGTCCCGGACCAGGTTCTCGCCGACGCCGGCTACTGCTCGGCCGACAACCTCGACAGCGCCGCCGAGTTCGCCGACGAACACGGCACCGAGTTCTATGTCGCGACCGGACGCCGGCGCCGTGTCGACCCGCCACCGATCGCGCCGCGCGGGCGAATCCCCAAGTCCGCGAACGGCAAGCAACGAATGGCCCGCAAGCTGGCCACCCGGAAGGGCCGCAACGCATACGCCCGCCGCAAGGCCATCGTCGAACCGGTCTTCGGTCAGATGAGCACCCTGCAGAACGCCAAACAATTGTTGCTCCGCGGACTCGACCAGGCCCGCGGCGAATGGCTGCTGCTCGCCGCCTGTCACAACCTCCGCAAGCTCCACGGCGTAGTCGGTGTCCACGGCCTCGCGACCCTCGCCGCGAGCTGACCTCCCGGTCAGCCGCCACCCGCAGAGCTCGGTACGGACACCCGCGCAACCTGCGCTCATCCCGAACCAATCTGCCCACCCACCGCCGACCCAATCGACTCCGGCGGACCCTGGCAACGATCCCGATTGGCAATACAGACCCACGCTCCTAGGCCATCCGTACTATAATACGGGTAGGCGTACAATAGTGCGTGAGATTGACGTCCCTAGGGAACGGAACTATGGATCTGATCCGGCCGCTGCAGACGGTGACGCCCACGCTTGATGGTGAGGTGCTCGCTGCGCTGGCAGCCGCATCCGAGGCGACATTCACGACCGGCCAGTTGCACCGGGTGCTGCACCGCCATTCGGAAGAGGGGATACGGAAGGTGTTGCAACGATTGAGCAAGCAGGGCACGGTGCTGTCTTCGAGGGTGGGCAACGCATTCGTGTATCAGCTCAATCGTGAGCACCTGGCCTTCCCTCATGTCATGGGTCTCGCCGGTTTGTCCGGGGAGTTCCTGCGCAGGTTGGAGGCGCGGTTGGCCGGCTGGGAGATTCCCCCGGTGTATGCCGCCGTGTTCGGGTCGGCTGCACGCGGAACGATGACGATCGACAGTGACATCGACATCTTTCTGGTCCGGCCGGACGACGTCGCAGGCGAGCGGTGGGATGAACAGGTGGCGGAGCTGACGGCCGAGGTGACCAGATGGACCGGCAACGATGCGCGGGATCTGCAGTTCGCGGAGAGTGAGATCGCCGGCCGCGGCGCGGACGAGCCGGTCCTGCGGGATGTGGCGAAGGAGGGGCTGACGGTGGCCGGTTCACGGGCCGGTTTCACCCGATTGCTGCGTCGGGGGAATCGGTAGTGGGGCGGACGCGGCCGTGTGACCAGGCGGTCCGCCGAGGCCGGCTAAGAAAAGCCGAACAGTTCTTTCACCTGGCCGAGATCGGTCGCGACTTCGCCGACGAGCCGGACGGTGTCGATGATGCGGTCGTGACGTTGTGGGTGCACGCGGGCATCGCAGCATCGGAGGTCATCTGTTGCGCGCGACTGGGTAAGCATGCGCAGGGCGAGGACCACAAGGATGCTGTCACGCTGCTCGGGTCCGTCGACACGGCCACGGCGAAGCACCTCAGTGTGCTGCTGGGCCTCAAGACGCGGTCCGGTTACACCGATACGCCGACGAGTCGTACCGAATCGAAGCGCGCCGAACGTGCCGCCGAAGCTCTGATCGAGGCGGCCCGTCGCGCGCACGCTCAGGCCGGAAACTGAACGTCAGACTCGACACTGGCGGACATCGGAACCAGAGCTGATCCAGCGAATGGAGCCTCGACCGATCAGTGACCTGATCCGGGAGTTCTGCAAGCCTTTCGAGCGTCTAACGATCAGTGACATGGACGAATCGCCAGAGGACGATGAAACAGACCGGTCTTGATCGCAATGTATCCCCACCTAGCCGTGACCTCCACCGCTATCCAACTGAGAAGAGATGAGCGCTCGCGAGACTCAGTATCTCGACATCGATGTAGTCAGGGGTCTGCCGATGATGTCCGCGTCCGATGTCGTGGATCGTTGATCTCAAACGTGACAAGAAGTCGAACTACGTTGTGCAGGAATTGTGTTCAGCGGAGGATGATCTTCGGCTTGATGCCGCATGTGGCAAGGGCCGGCTCGGTGTCATCGTCTGTTCGGCGCGGTGTTCTTGGCTGGACATTCGTACAGCTCTGCAGAGCGCCGCCGCCGATGCGCAGGTGATCGTCGTCCACGTAGGCCGGTCCATGGTGGATCCGTGGGCGGAACTCGCGGCGGGGGCAAGCGATGTACTGCGGTGGGACGATGACACCGAACCGATCCAGGCCCAGCTCGCGAGAATCCGTGAAGTGGAGGAGTTCATCGATTCACGCACCGTGTCGGAGGTCATTGTTGGTCGAAGTACGGCGCTGCGTCGGGCTCTGCGTGAGTTGATCACCGCGGCGCGGTTCGGGTCGGGTCCGATCCTCATACTTGGTGAAACGGGAACCGGTAAGGAGCTTGCCGCGAGGGTCGCTCATCAGGTTGAGTGCTCGAAATCGAACGGTCAATTGGTGGTTGTCGACTGCACGACAATTGTTCCCGGGCTGCTGGGAAGCGAGCTGTTCGGGCACGAGCGGGGTGCATTCACCGGGGCGGTCGCCGCCCGGTCGGGTGCATGCGCGGCGGCGGATGGAGGCGCTCTCTTCCTCGACGAAGTCGGTGACCTACCACTCGAACTGCAGCCCGAGTTCATGCGTGTGGTCCAGGAGGGCGCATACAAGCGCGTCGGTGGAGATCGGTGGCAACACAGTAATTTTCGATTGATTTGCGCGACCAACCGAGACTTGGCCAGGGATGTCGACACCGGCCGGTTCCGAAGCGATCTCTACTATCGGATCGCCGCGTCCACGGTTCTGATGCCACCATTGCGTGAACGTGGCAGCGACGTCCTCGACTTGTTCGCTCATTTCTACGCCGAGGCAAGCGGTCGAAGTGATCCGGTCCGGTTCGACGCTGCCGTGAAACGCGCGCTGTGTGAGCGCACTTATCCGGGCAATCTGCGCGATTTGCGCCAGGTGGCGCACCGCGTGGCCGCACGACATGTCGGTGGGGGCCCGATCACCCCGGGAGATTTACCCCCCGCGGATCGGCCGACGTGTACTCATGGTGATGCGGAGGCTCCGTCTACCGGCGCGGTGGCTGACGAGGCCCTGGTCACGGCGGTGCGTGAGGCGATCTCTGGAGGGACGACACTCAAGGAACTGCGCGACGGGGTGGGCGATCTTGCGGTCGACGCCGCAATGGCCGAGTGTGACGGCAATGTGCGGGCAGCTGCAGCGCTGCTCGGGGTTACCGATCGGGCGCTCCACTTGCGCCGCGCGCGAGCGCGGGACGCGTCGCCTACCTGACTCACTCCACACGGACGCCCAGCTCGGCGGCGATCTCCGCATAGAGCGGGTCGGGGACGATTCGTGCGAGCTCGCCGTACAAGGCGGCGAGTTCCTTCCACATGACGTCGGGCCCTGGCTGAGCGCCGCCCGTTCCACGTACCGCCTTGCGGTTGATCGACCGAAAAAGATGCGCGCGAACGTGCTTCTCCACCGCGTGTCCGAAGAAGCCTGGTTGGTCGACGCGGGGGAAGGCGATCAGACCTGGCAACTTCTTCGTCCCGACGATTTCCAGCGATCCGAGCCGATACGCGCCTCTTCCGCCTCCGGGCCAGTCGACCGAACGCGCGAAGATCTTGACCGCACCGGCACGCCCGCTTCGTACCGGAGATCCCGATTCGTTGATCGGCAAATACGTGATCAGCCATTGAGGACGGTCCGGGTGCAGCGACTTGTACTTGCGGAGCTGGTCGAGGCCGCTCCTCTGGCCAGCCGCGGTGTGTGGTTTGATTTCGGCGATCCCAGCCATCTTGGGTTGAAGGAACTGGACCGCGCCGTCGATCTTGTCCCAAGTTCTGGTCTGAAACTCCTCATTCACGGTGAGCGGTTGCATCGGATTCTCCTTGGGGTGGGCCTTCGACTGCGCTTGATCAGTCGCATGACGTTTCCTCCGGTCACCAGCGAGAAGTCGAGGGGGGCAAGCTTCAGCGCGGTGATTTTCGCCAGTTCCACACCCGGATGTAGATAGGGTCCGTCCGAGCCGAAGAGGACCTTGTGTGCTCCGGCTCGTCGGATCGCGTCGAGGAGGATATCGAAGTATCGGACGCCGGCGGTGTCGGTGAACAGGTTGGGGGTCCGCGTCAGCTCGTCGATGAATGCCGTTTGCGCTTTCCAGTCGTCGGCGAAGGATGACAGGTGTGGGACGATCCAGGCGACGTCCGGGAAGGCGTCGGTTGCCTTCCGTACCGTGGAGATGTCTCCTCGCGGGTCGTAGAGGATCGGGAGGCGGTGGCGGCGCGCGACCTCGGCAATTTCCTGGGTGATGGCGCCATCGGACCAGTGGACCTTGATTCCGCGCGCACCCCAGCCTCTAGCCCCGGCGACCACCTCGTCTACCCGGCCTCGATCGCCTTCCGGGTTCACGAAAACGTATCCGAGGTAGCGGCCGGGATTCGCCATCACAACCTCCGACACCATGCGGTTGGCCGCCGCATACTCGCCGACCGGGGGCGCCATGATCACGGTGCATCCGATCCCGGCCTCGACTGCCCGAACGGCATACCGGACAAGCGATACGTCCGGTTCGCCCGGCCGCGCCAGAATTCCGGCAGTGCCGGTATGACAATGCGAGTCGATGATCGGATACCTGCTCACGCGGCCGCGCCCCAACCATCACGGCTGAGTCGCCGCACCGAACACATCAGCCGCTCGATATCGCGCGTCGAGTGCCGCGAGCTGAGAACGAAGCTCAGAAGGGCAGCGCGCCGGCACCGTGGTCGCTGGACGATCACGCCGATACCGTCCGCACGGAGCGCCTCCCACCACCGCGCAGCAGCCCCGGTGGGCATCGGGATACCCACGATCGGAAACGGCAGGCCGTTCAGCGGAAGGCTCTCTCTCACGATCGCGCTGCGGAGCGCCAACACGTGAACCTGCAACCGTAGACGGCGCCGGTTCAGCTCGCGGGGAAGGGAGAGGGCTCGCACGGCAGCCGACAGATCCGGCGCCGACGGTGCACTCGAGTGCAGGCGATTGCCATCGCTGCGCAGTACTCGGAGTGCGCCCGGCGGTCCGGTCACCACGGCAAGTGGAGCCCCATACGCCTTCGCGAACGACGCCACCCACAGCACGCCGTCATGACTTGCGCCCAGCCACCGGACGGTGCCGGCCCCATCACCGAACAATTCCCGATGGCCCCTGCGCCCCAGCACGCCACACGCGAGTGAATCGTCGACAACGAGAAGGCCACCCGAACGCACGGCGAGATCTCTCAGTTCGCCAATGGGTGCCGGGCGATTGCAGCCGGGGCACCACCCATCGGTGGCGATAAACAACCGCCCACCGGTGTCGGCGATCGTGTCGGGGCGGTGATGGCCGTACGCCCACACCTGGGCACCAGCCTTCCGTGCCAACGCCGCGGCCACCTGGACGGTGGGGTAGGCCGCCTCGTCGACCGCAACCGTGTCTCCGGACCGGGGCAACAGCGTGAAGATATCGATCAAGGCATGCAGCGTCGAACGAGCGACGACCCCGGCCCCGGCGCTCTGCATGTCCGCCACCGCGGCCGCCACGTGACGGGCGCTTGGGTCCTCAGCCAGAGCGGCCGGGACACCGGTGGTCAGCGACTCCCATGCGGGCAGTGTGCGCGCCTGGTGGCGCAGGTCGAGGAACAGTGCCGTTGTGACATCGAGGCGGGGGCCGGCTGTCATGCCCGAGACCTCTGTCGCATCAGTCTGCGTGCGATGAGATCCGACGGCATGGTGGCATCGACGGTTGCCTTGACATCGATCCCCAGCACAGTCTCGAGATTGGCGATGTAGCGTTGAACCGGGTTGCGATGCACCAGTGCCCAATTCGCCGCATCCTCGCGCTTTCTGGTGGACTCGTTCCAACGCCCATGCCGGATCGAGAGCAGGAGCTGCTCGCCCTGCACGGCCAGCTCGTAGAAATGTGTGATGCTGGTGTCGGACCACCTTTGAACAGATTTCATCGTGTCGACCCGCTCCATCCACGGCTCTTCGTACGGAATCATCGTGGGCCCGCCGAGGAATTCGTGCATCTCGGGTTGGGCGAGGAGCCACTGCATGGTCAGCATCTCGGCCCGGGCCGTGACCGCCAGGCTCGCGAACTGGTTGTGTGCACCGCGAGCGAGGATGAGATGCACTTCCTGCAGGTTGCTCAGCAGAGGGAACGCGTCGGCGTCGACCGTCTTGTCGTCGTGCTCCTTGTAGAACTGGACGCACACGTGCAGCAATCGGTGGAAGGCCTCTATGAACTGGCTACGCCGCTCGGACAGTATCGACGCGTGCGGAATCGCGCGCCCGCGTAGGCGCAGGCCGTACTCGTACTCGTATTCGGCTGCGCGTCGCCGCACGGTCAGCCTGTTCTGCTCGTCCTCGGAGAACGGCCACAGGAAGGACCGCAACGACATCAGAGGGTTGATATTGCACCGGAGCAAGGGGTCACCGCCCGGACCGGGGCGGCGATTCTGGAACCGAGCAAGGATGCGGTTCATCGTCTGAACGAGCATGCCCTCCTCCATCCAATAGTTCCAGATCAGTTCCACGAACGGGACGTTCAGGAGCGGGAACCGGGATTCGAGATATTTGTCGTCCACTTCGTGGGTTTCTGGATGTGGCTCGTCTCCATACGGGTGGGAACCGAGGTATGCCTTCGAGGGCGGATCAATGTTCGCGACATAGGACTTCTTCACGGCCGCGGACACCGTAGCTGCACTCAATTCTCCGCCGATGTTGTTCTTCGGGACGGCCGCGCGCGTGACAAACTCGTCTGCAAGTCTCTTGAGCTCGCCGTATGCCTTCGGGCCGTAATAATCCGCCGCCTCCTTCGGAAGTTTCGGTTGCACAAAGTCGCGGAACTCGTCGAAACGCATCCTGCGACTGATCGCCCCGATGAACCGCCAGAGGACCTCATCACCGCTCAAAGGTGGATCCGCGGCGGCGAGCGCAACCGTCATGGTCGGCTCAGGGTTCGAAGCGGGGAGGATTGTGGTGACCTTCGGGGGGTTTTCGCTCCAATCCTTCTCGTTGAGGTCCTCGACGTCGTTATCCTCCGCCCCTCGTACCCAGTAGACATAGAGGTCAACGTCATTGCTGAACTGGACTTCGGGTTCGAAATCGAAGCCTTTGTCTTTCTTTAGAAAGGCGCCGACATATGCGTACGGGTGCTCCTTCGTCCCTTTGCCACCGGGGAACGGGGCATCCTGACCGTCGATCGTGAACCAGTAGAATCCTTCTTTCTCGTAGTCGAGTTGGATATTGAGTGAACCGATCTGACCGACGCGAATCGGGTCCGGATTGATCGAGATGATCATGACATCTGCCTTTCTCACGATGCGCGCCGCGGCGGCGTCGCGATGGGTGGGGAGGGGCGGCGTGTGACGTCGAGGCTGCTGCGGACCGCCCACGCCGAGAGCAGGTCGCGCAGGATGGGAGATTCGCGCTCGGGTGTGATCAGCCCGGCCACTTTCGCCTGACCGACCGCAGCGAACACCAGTGACGGGGACTGCCGTGCCATCACTCCGAAGTCGCCGTTCCATTTTTTGTACAGGGCGAGCAGCTGGTCCGGTCTCCGTTCGGTAACCGGCCAGATCTCGCCGAGCCGGCGGCCACGCAGGGCCGGAGAGCGGTGGTTGAGCAGCAGGTCGACGAAGGCGCCGATCGTGGCCTCGTGCCGATCGATATCCGCCCGCCGTTCCGCGGTCTGGTCAGCGATGGGATACAGCCGTTTCCAGGTCGAGCGCATGGCCGCCCATTGCGGATGTGGATACAGCGCCTCCCCGATCCGCGTGCTGATCAGAACCCGCATGTAGGGCATGGGGTGTGGATCGGTGCCCGAGGGGCGGAAGACAAAGAATTTCGGCAGGCTCACCACGGCCAGCAGACCGACCGTGGAGGTGATGCCGATCTTCCCGACCGACCAGCAGTCGGCGATGATCTCGCTGATCCAGCGGTACCAGACATCCCAGCCGCCTTGAGGGTTCGCGCGGGCCGCGTTGGTGATGTCGGCTCGCAGTGACTCGACCAGACCTAGTTGTGCGGCACCCTGATGGCCGACCTCGTGGATGAGCGACGACGCGATTCCGCTGCCGATCATGCGTTCACGCGGGATCCGGATGATCGCGACGGGATTCGACCTGCCACCGGGCAACCGGGTGCGTGTCCGCCGGATCGCAGCGCCGGCACCGCGGGCGAGATAACAGACCACGGGTGCCTCGGCGAAACCTTCGACGTTCACCCGAAGCGCGTCGGCTGCCAGAACGTCGAGACCGGACAGCCAGACACCGGTACGGTGTTCGCTGCGTTGGGTGATGGCCTCGGTGAACAAATCGAACTGTGCGAGAACGTTGTTGAATGCCATGCGCAGGATGACGAAGCGGCGTTGTTGCTCACCGTTGTCGGCGCTGCGGCCGGGTCCGCGCAACCAGGCCAGGTATTCGCGCACCTGCCCGCGGAGGTGTTCGCGACTCTGGAAGAGGAATCGTTCGATGGTCAACAATGCGTCGTAGGGCGGTGCTGCCGCGGTCACCATTGTTTCGTTCAGAACGAACGGCTGAATCAGATCGAGGCGGCTCATCAGTCCCCTGGCCTCGCTTTCGATCAGCTGCGTTGCCCACGCCCGCTGGTCCACGGCACTCACCGCCTCACAGGCCGATCAAGGTGACGCGGTTGCCCTGGCGCACCCATCGTCCCGACGCCGCACCGACCATCGGCGGCGCGGAATACGGGTCACCGGGTTGTTCCACCCAGCCGGTGTCGTCGGTGGTGTAGTCGCCCCCGGGCATGTAACCGCGGCGACGACCGCGCCACGGTGAGGGTCGCCGGCCCGCCCGGAGCAGGGCTGGCGCGTAGATCCGTGCGGCGCTGACGGTCGCGGCGCGTGCCGCCACACGCGGTGGCACCGAGCGCGGCGTACGAGCCGCATTCCGGTAGGAGGCGCCGGCGAATCGGATGAACCGCCGGGCTGCCTCCTCCTCGGCTGGGATCTCACCGAGCATCGCCACCTCCTCCTCTTCGAGGAGGTTGCCAGCCATCGAACCCAATTTCGAACCGAGCGCGGTTCCGACGCCGGGCAACACCATCGAACCGAGTGCACCACCGACCATCGGCAAAGCCGTCTTGGCCACGTTCTTGACAAGGCCGCCGATCATCTTGCCGATCGGGGACTTCACGAATTTCGATGCTCCACGAAACACCCCGCGTGCGAGTTTGCCGAGGAACTCGTCGAGTTCCTCCTCAGTGGTGATCTCGAGCAATTCGGCGACCAACGCCGACTCACGATCTTCGCCGAAGACGCTCTCGTAGTTCTGGTTTCCGAACTCCCACGATCCTTCTTCTTCCAGGACCGCCGAGTTTCCTTCTTCCTCCTCGGTAAACTCGAACAACCCGCCTTCTTCTTCCAACATGCTCATCTCTGGCTCACCCATTCACGCGTCGATGATGATGATGTTTCTTCCGCGCCGCACCCACCGGCCCGACTGTCGCCTCCTGCGCCGTGTGCCTGCCATGGAGATCAGGCCGGGCAGGTGACGCTGTGCGGCTACCAGCGCAGCTCGGTTCGCTGCAACTTTCGGAGGAATCGATCGGGGCGCCTGGGCGGCGGTACGGGCGGTGTTCCCGGCGAACCTCACGAACGCGCGGGCTGTTTCGAATTGGCGATCCTCGGGCGACAGTCCTTCGACATCGAGACCGAGCTCGAGCTTGCTTCCGAGCCACTTGCCCGCGCTCTGACCCCATGCGCCGCCACTGCCTGGGGCGATGTAGTCACCGACTGCCTGGCCAATCTGGGGCAGCACCTGCTTCGCCGCCGTCTTGAGGACGCTGCCGACTGCCCGGCCCGCGTCCGAATTGGCGAAGTTCTTCGCAGCGGATACCGCCGAGCTGACCAGGTTCCCGAGAAATCGGTCGAGTTCCTCGTCGCTCGTGATCTCGAGCAATTCGGTCGCGAGCGTCGACTCGTTCGTAGTTTCCTCGGTGACGCTTTCCTCGTAGAGGCCTTCGCCGTAGGTTCCGGTCTCCTCCTGCTGCCCGTAGGACCCGGTTTCCTCCTGCTGCCCGTAAGATCCGAGCTCTTCACGTTGGCCGTCGGTTTCGAATTGCCCTGTTTCGCCGTACACCTCCCCGCTGTCTTCGAAGAGAACGCGATCGATGTCATGCATGGTTGGTTCCTCTCACTCGAAGTGGCCGAACTCCCTACCTCCCTTACTGCACAAAACGTGCCAACCCTCGACCAGCACGTTCGCGGCCGAAGGTGTGAAGCAAGATTCGCCGACAGAGCTCAGCGAGGGTGGTCGGGTGAAGTCAGCTTCGGGAGCCACCGGCGGCGATGCCCAGTTGCGCGCGGTACTTGGCCACCGCGCGCCTCGAGACGGTGAACCCCCGGGCTGAGAGTTCCGCGCAGAGCTGGCGGTCGCTCATCGCGGTGCCCTGCGCGAGAGCTGACAGGTGGGAGCGGACGGCAACGGCCGTGCCGAACAGGTCCGCGAAATCGACGACGTTTCCGTCGGGAAGTCGTAGCCTCTTGTCCTTGACGGCACGCGACACTGTCGAGGCGTGAACTCCGACGAGCGTGGCGAGATGCGAGCGGGTGAGTGGCCGGTGCGCCCGCGGACCCTGGTCGAAGTACTCGGACTGGTACTCGACGGCGGCTCGCACGATCTGCGTGAGCATGTTGGCTCGGGCGTCGAGCTGCCGGATGAGGTCGTGCGCCTTGCGTTGATGGACGAGCAGCCACTCGGATGCCTCGGCATGCGACGCCAGTTCCTCGGGAACGGCGAGAACGCGGAGCCCGAACCAGGTACTGTCCTCGACCTCGATCCCGAGCACTCCCTCCGCATTCTTGCTGACAACGATGTCCGGCGGGGTCCGCACGACAGGTTGTGTGTCGTCACCGAGAGAGACGAAAGGACGCATGCGCCGGGCGATCAGCTCGAAGGCCCGAGATGCGGCAATCTCGGACGTCGCGAAGAGTCGAGCGACCTGATTGGAGTCCCGGGCGGCGACGAGCGCGAGATGGTCGCGAACCAGGTCGACGAGCCACGGGTCCGCACACTCCGAGTCGACGAGAACCCGCGCCTGGGCGGCGAGAAGCTCGGGGACGGTACGCTCGGCCACCCCCACGGAACCGACCGCCTTCACAGCGCGGATGCATTCGGTGACGTGCGCAAGCGGCACACCGTGCAGATCGGCGATTTCTGCCGCATCACTGTCGAGGAGGCCTCGGACGGTGAGGTGGTCGAGGAACAGCGCCATGACTGGCCGACATTCGGTGCGGACTTCGCACATCGCGAGCGCTGCCAGCTCGTCGAACGGTGACGCCAGCGTTTCGGAACTCGGTCGCGCGTGCGCACAATTGGTGCACTGACCACCGGGTCTGGGACGTCCGCAGCTCGGGCATGTGGCCCCGGATGCGCGTTCGAGCATCGGATTGTCATCGAGGGCGATCTCGACCGCCTCCACCAACTCGTTGTGAGTCAGAGGCAGCATGGCCAACGCCTGCAGCAGGCCCGGCACTGGCCGCAACTCCATCGCCGCCTGAAGGGACTGGCTCGGCGAGGAAGCGCCCGCGTCCGATCTCATGGTGCCGGTGCCGCCGGACTAGGGGGTGGCATCGGTGTAGAGCGCGGCAATCTCGGTCGGTGTCAGTAACCGGTTGTAGAAGTACACATTGTCGATGGCGCCTTTGAAATGACTCTCGCCGTCTTTCGACCCCATTCGCACGGGCGCATTTCCGTTGCGCAGATCCACATCGTCGATCGAGTACTTCTTCACCTGGGGCCCGAAGCTGTCGGTGTCGCGCAGCACTCCGTTCTTGTACAACCAGATTCGATGCTCGGGTTTGCTGACTGAGGCGACGAGATGGATCCACACTCCCTGCGCGACGGGCTCTTCCACATAGCTACCCGGACCCTTCCCACCGCGATAGTCGAAATGGTAGAAGCTGATCCGGTTATGCCGATTCTCGGTGTTGTCTGCGCTGTAAATGCGAAACGTCCATTCCTCGTTTCCACTGTCCTCGCTCACGTCGCCCTTCCCGAACCAATGCACGTAACCGGTGCCTTCTTGGGACGAAAAGAGAAGTTCGCCGGAAGGGGTAACCGATGTCCCCTCGGGACGAAACCACACGGAGATCGACAGATAGCCCGTGGTGTTCACACTGAAATCGTCGTGGTCCGGAATCGTGAGCACGGAGCGGGCACCGTCGAAGTGATACGCCGTGCGCGGGGCGCAAAAGCGGTTCCGGGTGGTTGTCACGCCGCTCGTATGTGCGTCATGACCCTTGCCGCTGGAGTCGGCCGGGCTGTCGTTCATCGTGTAGGCGCCCACGAGACCGTGAGTCGGAACGTCCGGCGAGTTCATGGCGGAGTGTTTGGTCTCGGCGGGCGCGTACAGGATGAGTGACGCTGCCGTGCGGCTTCGCCGGGTGAGGTCTCCATCTTCCTAACCATTCATGGAGTGTCAGCTACGTGCCGGCCGCCAGTACGCATTGACGCGTCGCTTGGAGGCCTTTCGTCCCGAAGAACTAGCGGGTCTCATCTGTAGGCATACATAAAGCGTAGGCGTCCTCAACGGACTGTACGTTGCGTTCGAGAATTGACGCTTCGGTCTCATTTGAGCGTCCTCCGAGTTGAGTCTCTGATCGTGCCGGAGGAGTTCCCCGCGCATCCGAACTGGGCCGTCTCGCAGAGCCAGTTCGCGTACTGGGAGTTGTTCCCGTCAATCGATCACCTAGTGCCGGTCGCCGGCGGCGGCGCCGACGATGAGTCGAACTGGATGAGTACGTCGATGTTGCGCAACTCCGCGAAGGCACATTGGACCCTCGACGAGCTCGGCTGGACGCTGTCGCGGCAGGCGATTACAGGACGTGGGACGGACTGGCCGGATGGCTCATCGAATACCTACACACGCATCCGGAACTGGTAACCGACAAGTACCTCGCCCGATGGTTCCGCGCCACCATCGACGTCCGCGCCGAGCTGCCCCGGCCACTGCCGCCACTGGCGGATGTCCGTTTTGTCCGTTGTTTACCGCGGTAAACAACGGACAAAACGGACATTGTTGATTCGTGGCTCGCGGGGAGCGTGCGGCCGGGCCGGTCGATATTCCGCGGCTCACCCGGGTGTCCAGCGTGCCCCGATGGGCGATCACCGTTCACGTGGTGAATGCGGTCGAGAGTTGCAGAACTCGACGACAGGAAGCATTGAGCTACAAAACGTTTTCGGACTGAGGGTCGTGCAGCGATCGAACCGCTCGGTCAACTCGGACCTGCTTGGGCATCGACGACAAGGTCCAGCGCGCTGAGGAACCCGGGTTCGCAGGGATCGCATTCACAATACGGGCAGCGCGGCGGCCCTCGGGGTCGAAGTGCGACCGACACGGGCCCTCTCACGGTATTGTTTGCGACATGCGCCGTTCCGGGCGGGATGAGACGCCTGGCTCTGTCGGGTCGTCACCAGATTCACCGATTCATCCCCACAGCCGGGGATGGATCCGTGCCGTCGCGGTGCTCGGATTCGTCGCCCTCTCCCTTGCGGTAGTGATCGTGATTCCCTGGCTGTTGGTGTCCCCCGAGGATCTCACCAAGGAACAGCTGCTTGAGGCGAGGAACGGCATCCGCTCGACGCTCCTGCAGGCAATCGCCGGGCTCGCCGTGGGGTCCGGGGCTATCGTGGCGTGGCGGAAGCTTCAGGACGAGCGAGAAGCGGGCGTGAAGCAGCGTGAGCTCGAGCGTGAAGGCCAGATCACCGACAGGCTCACGCACGCGATCGACCAGTTGGGCAGCGAGAAACTCCAGGTCCGGATCGGCGGCATGTTCGCGCTAGAGCGGATCGCCCGGGATTCCGCGAGGGATCAGGACGCGATCGTCGAGGTCTTGACGGCGTTCGTCCGAGAGCAGGCCCCACTTCGACCCGAACTCGATAACCGGAGCCATGAGGATACGGACGCCAGGCCGCCAGCGGACGTGCAGGCCGCCCTCACGGTGCTGGCGCGGCGCGCGCCGGACAACGATTCCCCCAATCTCGAGCTGCACTTAAACGACTGTTCTCTGGCGAATGCGGTCCTCTTCGATGCGGCTCTTGAGGGAGCATGGCTACATCGCACCTGCCTGGCCAAGGCTGGGTTGGCCAGAGCTCACCTCAACGATGCCCGGTTGATTTCCTCGCACTTAGAGGGCGCCGACCTCAGGAACGCGGAACTGCGGAAGGCCGACCTCACCAGCGTTCATCTTCAGGGCGCCAATCTGACCGGAGCAGACCTTACTGAAGCCAAGGTCCCGCACGACGCGCTGAGGGGAGCCAAGCTCAACCACGCGAACCTGCAGAGAATCCAGATCGGGAATGCTCATTGGCCGTCGGCGTCGCTGGTTGGTGCAACGCTCGATGGCGCGGCGATCTTCGAAGGCGACCTGACCGCCGCTCATCTTCAGGGTGCAAGCCTCGTCGGCGCCCGACTCCAGTCCGTCAATCTCGACGGTGCGCGGATGGATTTTATTAATGAATTGGATTGGCAGATGTCCGGTGGTAATGGGCAGCCACGTCGGACTTCCCTCAGAGGTGCGGACTTGCGCGGATCAACACTTCGGCGAGCGAACCTGTGTTTCGCCGATCTTCGGGGGGTGGTCGTCGATGGCACCGACTTCACGGAAGCAGACCTCGGAGGCGCGGACTTGCGCGGCGTCGACCTCTCGCGAGCGCTCGGCCTGACAGCGCCGCAGATCCACGGGGGAACAACGTGGTTCAACGCACCCCCGATTGTCGACGAGGAAACGAAGCTGCCGCCGTTCCCACTTGACGAGGAAGATCCCGAATAGGCCGCGAGAAGATGCCCTCGCATATAAGGGTTTACGGTCCATCCGGTCCAGAAACAACGTTGGCACTGGTCAGCGCGTTACTAGCCTGACCGGCACGACACCTCACCGTAGGCCCGTGACCGGCAAATCCGGTGTTTCCTCGGCCGTTGGACCCGGAACCCCTGCCGGACCGGCCAGGCACCGTCGACGACAGTCGCGATGGACACCACGGCGGGGCAGCGCCCCCGGGGAACTAAACCGGGATGAGTCGAGAACTCCTCCGCATCAGCCGCAGTGGCGGCAATAAAGGCACCTTCTCGGAGCCGCAGCACTTGCTGCAGGACGCGCACTGTGCGATTCGAGGCGGTGCGCCATCCGGATGGGTCAGTACGCGGGGCCGCAACATCGAACAACGTCCGTTTTGTCCGTTGTTTACCGCGGTAAACAACGGACAAAACGGACCCGCTTGAGGCCCGTTAGATGATCCGCACATCATTCTGCCGCCCGGCCGCGTGTCGGACCTGACACGGCCACCTTGTGCCGTACCGTGCACCCCGTCCGAAGTAGCCCACACGGGTGAAGCAAACGGAAAGGGTCCCATGACCATTCATGTCCTTCTCAATCAGAAGGGCGGCGTCGGGAAGAGCACCGTCGCCGTCAATCTCGCCGCCGTCACCGCGGACGTTCTCAATCAGGACGACGATCCCGTGCCACCTCCCCGGTCGCCGCGGTTTCCGTCGACCCGCAGGGCTCGGCGATCTGGTGGGCCGACCGCCTCGACAACCTGCCGTTCCACGTCGTCCAGGCCCACGACGATCTCAACGGGCTCCGTCAGCTAGGCCAGCTGCCCGGCATCCGCCACGTGTACGTCGACACTCCCGGCTGGATCGACCTCAATGCCGCCGACGACACCTCCGACCCACTCGGTCGCGGCCCGGCCGCCGACGCGCTGCGAACAGTCCTCGAGGTTGCCGATCACGTCATCGTGCCGATGGAAACCGAGCCACTGTCCTTCGACCCAACCGCACGCACCATCCGAAAGATCCTCGAGCCCCGCGGCATTCCGTACACGGTGGTGATCAACAACTGGGATCCCCGCGACGGCAAGCTCGACCTCGAGGAAACGAAGGACTTCATCCGCGCGAACAAGTGGCCACTCGCGAAAACCGTGATCCGGCACTACAAACTGCATGCCCGGGCGAGCGCAGACGGCCTGGTGGTCACCGAGTACCCCGCCAACCGGGTAGCACTGCAGGCCCGGGAGGACTTCTACCGGCTGGCTCTAGAACTGCGGATCGACGGTGGTCGATGATGGCACGCGGCACCCGCACCAACCTCGCGACCCTCGCCGGAGTCGTCGGCGACAACTCCCCCGTCGACCGGCCCGCCGCCGGCGGGACACCGACCAACGTGCCCCTGAGCGAGCTGGCCCCGAATCCGCGCAATCCGCGTGATGACCTCGGCGACCTCAGCGACCTGGTCTCGATCACCGGCACCCAACTCCAACCCGCCCTGGTAGTCACCCGGGACGCCTACCTGCGACTGTATCCGGAGGATGAAACCAAGATCGGGCTCGCCCGGTGGGTGGTGATCAACGGTTGCCGGCGCCTGGCCGCCGCCGAAAACTTCGGGCGCCCCAACCTCGATATCGTCGTCAAGGACGCGGTTGCCAAGGACCGGATGACCCTGCTTGCGGCGGCGGTCATCGAGAACGTCGGCCGCCGCGACTTCGACGTCATCGAAGAGGCCAAGGCCGTCGAACTTCTGATCGGCGAGTGCGGGACCGTCGAGATGGCCGCCATGAAGCTTGCGAAGTCCAAGGGATGGATCTCTCAACGGCGGGCCCTGCTCAACCTGGCGCCGGAACTGCAGGCCGCGCTCCGCAACGGCGAACTCGCCGTCCGCACTGCCCGCTCACTCGCCCAGGTTCCACCCGAGGCCCAGGTCCAGGTCTGGGCAGCCGAGCAAGAGCGGGGACACAAGAAGCCCGAGCCGGATCCCGCACCTGAACCTGAAAACCGTGAGCCGAAAAGAACTCCCGTCACCGCAGCGAAAGTCACGCGCACATTTCGCCGCATGGAGGCCGACCCGGTCACGCTCGCCGACGCCCTGGTCGACTATCTCGACGCCGACGGACTGCAAACACTCATCCAGGCACTCACCGATCGACACTGATCCAGGAACCTGGCTGGGGCTGTTCACCATGATGCGTGAACAGCCCCAGCACCGAGAGTCCCTGTGGTGCAACTGCGTGCCGAGCACAACGTGTGGACGACTAACGCTTCCGATGACGCGCGTTTCGTCGACTATGCCTGCGTCTACCCATTTCTAGGGTGAGCAGTAGTTGACGGTCGCGGTCATTCGCTTCGTCAGCTGTTACCGAGGCCGGCCGCGGAGGCGAAACGGGCTGAGCGCCTTTCTGCGGTCACCAGGGTCCGTTTTGGCCTACGACATACCGGCACACCGGAGAACGGCACTCCACGGCGAACCTACGGCTGGTGAATCGACTCCGACCCGTTCGTTATAGATGACCGGCTGAAAATTCCGGTAAGACGCGCCGGAAAACTAAGGATGTGAGATGTCTTGCAGGGAAGCCCGCGGTCGTTGGGATAGCTTGCGGGTAATGAACAACGACGTTGAGGTGATGGATTGGATCACGGCCGGGGTACCCGGTTATGGAGCTGGGGTGCGGCGCGGGTAGTTGTGGACGCTCGTCGACGGCACCGCCCCTGAGAAAGCACGAACGCTGCTGAGCGCGGTCTCCGAGCGCGTCATCTGGCTGGCGGCGCGCTCCCTGGTATAGCCGCCACTGGCGCGTGCAGGCGTTGCGCGGATCGGCAGGAACATGTCAGAGGCAGGTGTGTCAGTCGGTGTCACCGGCCGGGAGCCGGCGTGCTGTGGTGGCGATCTCCTCGGCGTAACGGGGCTCGAATTCAGGCGCCAAACCCGCGGCGGCCCAGTAACCATTCTCGGGGTGGGCGGAGCCGATGAGCCCACCGGCGATGCAGGCGATGGAATCGGAGTCGCCGTTGCTGGTGGATGCCCAGGCGAGCGCTTTGGGTCCGGTCAGTGCTGCCGGACTGTCATCGGCGGTGGTGGTGGCGAGGTCGGCGACCAGCAGGGCCAGGGCGACCGCGCTGGCCGACTCCCACCCCTCACCGATCCCGACACAGGGATCGCCGAATTCGGCCGGCGACAGAGGGCGTAGCTGTTCGAGTCGGTCCGCGGCGGCGGTGAGGATGTCCGCGGTCCCGTCATCCAGCCCTTCTACCAGGTATGACGACACGTCCCCGGTGATCGGGGCGAGGACATCGCGCAGGTAGGGATCCGCGGTCCAGCCGCTGGTGCCGTTGTAGATCTGCGCAGCCACTGTCCGTGCGTGCTCGACGAACCGGCCGCGATGCTCGGGGGCGTCGCGGATGGTGTCGGCGAGCAGCAACGCGGGCACCACGGCCCGCGGGTGCTTGTGGGTGATCACGGCCTGAAGCGCGGTCAGACCCAACCAATACGATTCGGGAGCGAATGCGGTGGGGACCAGGCGCATCACGGCCCCGCAGCCGGCGGATTCGACGGCGCCATCGGTGTCGTACCAGCGGGCGCCTGCGCGGAGGTTGTGCAGCGACGTCATGCAGGTGCGGCCCGGGGCCCGGGTGTTGTCGGGGTCGACCTGCCACAGCAGAAACTGCCGGATAATGGCGTCGGTGACCGTCTCGATGTCGGCGAAGTCGGTGACCTCGGCCAGAGCCCAATGAAGGGCAAGAGTCATCTGCGTGTCATCTGAGATCACCCACCGGCCCACCGGTGGGGCGACCGGGTAGGCCGGCATCTGAGCGTAGCTGGTGAATTCGACCTGGTAGCCCCAGGCGTCACCGGCGGCCAGTCCGGTCAACGCGTTGGCGTACCGGATGTGAGTGTCGGCCGGCGTGGTGTGGTAGCTCATCGATGGAGTCATGGTCATGGGGTCTCTCCTCGCGAGAGGGCGTAGGCGGCGGTGCGGACGGTCTCGATGTCCATGAGGTCTAGGTCGGCGACTCGTCCGAGGTAGTCGGCGATCGCGTCGGGGGTCATCCCCTGATCGAGCTGCCGGCGGATCTCGTCGAGTTGCTCGTCGTTGAGTGCGGCCATCGTCGGTGGTCCTTCCGTCTTTGCCCCCCTCGGGAGGGGACGTGTCATTTTAGCTGGTAGAGAATGGGTTACGCGGCCTTGGTTGTACCGCCGCCGGCGCCGCTGTCGGCTTCGGCGACGAGGTCTTCGGCGACCATGTAGACCGTCGGCCGGCCGCCGATGCCCTTGTGGTCGACCTTCACGCACCGCAGGTGGGTACCCGTCGGGAGCACGACCTCGTCTTCGGAGGAGAACTTCGAGATGGACTTGAGTGGCAGTCCGTCCCGGGTGCGGACGACCATCATGTACGGCGGGTGGCCGGCGAAGGCGTTCGCGGTGCCGTGGTTGGTGGAGAAGCTGGTGACCTTGCCGATCTCCATCCGCGATCCGACGGTAAAGGCGGCGTCGATGTACTCCTCGGTGCTGCCCGTCCACCCGCTCGGCACTCGGGTACCGCGTACGAGTGTCATCGGCGCCGTGTTCGGGTTGTGTTCACGGAACTTTCCGAATGCCGAGTCCAGTTGCGACACCACGGTCTTGATGTGCCCGGAGGGACTCGGGTCGCGGCCGGTGATCGCCGCATTGATCGCGTGGTAGCTACCGCCGGTGTAGGTGGTCAGCGCGGTCCGCTCCTGGTAGCTGAGCATCTTCTGCACGAACTGCGCGTTCGAGGTGGTCAGCGACCCGATGCTCGAGGTCTGCACCTGCCCACCTGGGCCCACCTGGAACCCCCATGCCTTCAGGTCCCCCGCCTTCTGCGCGATCACGCTGTAGTCGCCGGCTGTTTCCTTGCCGTAGGCGCGGATTCCGCTGCGCCAGAGGCTGGCGTGCTTGTCGGCGCCGAGGCTCTGCGGTGGGATGTCGTGGTCGAAGTGCGGGATGGTGCCGCCACCGACCGTGGGCGTCCCCAGAGCGCGCCGGTGCGCCTTGACGTACGCGGCATCCGCCTCGGCCTTGCTCGCACCGCCGGCGAGGGCCTTCGCCCGCGCCTGTTGCCCGGCCTCGGCCGCCGCCTGTTCGCGCAGCGCGATCTTGTGCCGTTTGATGCCGTCGTGGATGTCGGCGCGGGCCGGTCCGCCGCCGAGCGCGTGGGTCAGTGCGTCCCGGGCCTCGGCCATCTCTTCGTCGATCAATGCCTGTTGCGCGGCCGGCGTGGACGCGGCGCCAGAGACCGCCTTGCGGGCCACGTGCAGCCCGACCTCGCCCTTCAGCGCGTGGGCTTGCTTCTGCAGGTCGGTGGCGCCCGTCGGCAGCGGATCAGGCGCGGTCAGGACCGGGATTCGGTTTGCCTTGGCCAGAGCGTCGTTCGTGGCCTGCCCGACCGGGTGGTAGGCGTCGCCGCTGCGCTGCAGGATGATGAAGTCCGAGTAGCCGCGTCGGTAGATGGCGGTGCCGCCGTCGAGGATGCGTCCCTCGACGTCGGTGACACCGGATCCGGTTTCCATCGCGATGGTGCCGGCGGTGTAGACGGTGGTGTCGCGGGGAGTCGAGGCCAGGGCGGGTTGTCCGCCGTCGGTGAGCGCCTGCTCCGCGGCCGGGGCGGCGCGGCGGTTCAGCGCGCGGGTGATCGTGTCGACCTCGTCATCGGACAGGGATGCGTAGTAGGCGTCGCGTTCGGCGTCGGTGGTCATGTCGTCGCGCATACCGAACTTCGCGGCGGCCAGATCTTCCCGGGCCTCGACCTGCCGGATTTTGGCGTCGAGATGTGCCTGTTTGGCGTCGTCGAGGTCCTTCTGCTTCGCTGCGACGTCGAACGGTGAGCCGGTGCCGTCCTCGACGGCCTTCTTGGCCTTCCTCAGTCGGGCCCGAATCCGGTTGACGGCCTTGCGGGCTTCCTCGGCGTCCGCGTCGGCGGCGGTGACGCGTTCCTCGGCTTCATCGAGTGCGGTCTGTGCCGGGGTGATCGTCGGGGCGGTGAGTGTCGCGCGTTCGGCTTCGGCGTGTGCGATCAGCAGTTTCGCCGACGGCGGGTTGGCGTGGGTGCTCGGCATCGGGGTGTCTCCCAGCACCGAGGGGTCGATTCCCAACGCGGCCATCAGCTCCGGTAGGACGCTCGGGGGTGCCGCCTGCACCGCGGCCGCGGTCAGGGCCATCCCTTGCTCTTTCAGGTGGTCGACGACCTTTTTCCGGGCTTCGCGGCCCAGTCGTCTGTTCGCGTTGGCTTTTGCGGCGGCCTTGTAGCTTCCGCAGCCGGGGCAGCGGCGGCCACTTCCGTGGGCTTTCGAGCGGCACATCGGGGCATCTTTCTGGGCAGACGGCACGTCCCCGCACGCGGGTCGGCCGCCGAACGTGTAGCGGGCGAGGCGGTTACATCGCCGCCCTGCCGGGTGCACGGGCGCAATGAGTACGGTGCCGTGGAGCATGTCGTCCGCACCCCCATCCCGGTCCGTTGCGCGCCGGCCTGCCTCGGGCAGCAGATGCCCGAAAATCATCTCGCCGCCGACCAAGTCCCGACTTTACAATGTGCCGATTGTATGTCGCAAGCGGGATACGCTCGCGGGGAGTGCCTTTCGTCCAGATTTCAGCCTCGAAGGGACGGTTAGCGGCCAGGTCATCTGCGGCTCGCCGTGGGGCGCGATGGGCGGCGATGCCAGGGTGGTTGCCGGTGACCCCGAAACAGCCGAGGGCACTGAGCGCGAGGGCGATCGGGGGTCGGATCGTGGTGCTGTGGCGGCTCACTCTCGTCGATCGCCTGCCGTTCGGGCTGCTTGGTTGCGCAGTCGTTGCCGGTCGATCTGCCCGTTGCTCAAAGCTTCTGGGCGGTGCCCGATGTGGAACAGCCCCGTGGTGTGCGGGCAGACGAACACGGCGAGGCCCTTCTCGCCGGGGTGCCTTCTGCGGACCGCTTTGGCGTCGGCGCGGCTGTGATAGCCGCGGTGATGACACAGGCTGCAGAAGGTCCAGCGGGCGGCCGGATTGTGGTGTAGGTTCTCCGAGCTGGTGGCATGTCTCGCCCGTACTGACCAGGTGCGATCGATTTCTGTCTCACGACGTGACCACTTCGCGTGTCTCCGATCTGCGACACTTCTTACAGCGGCGCGAGTATGGGTACTTCAAGGTCTCGGGCTACGGCGAGTACTTCCGCTCCCAGTGGGGTGAGGCTCATCGGGTGGTGTCCATGAGCACGAACCAGGAGCTCGCCACCGAGTTCTCGTTCGAGCCTTATTATCTGGATTGTCAACGTGGACGGTGCGATTCCGATGGTGCGCGCTGCGGCATCGATAGTCCGGTGTTCGGTTGCCGTGATGAAGCGTTGAAGTCGTTGACGGCCGTACGGGCGGACCAGTGTCGGCCGGAGCAGGGTAGGAGTCGGCACTACTCCGGCGGCGGAACGGCCGCCGCGGTGGGTGGTAGTTCGGCAGGGGAGGTTGTGGACGGTGAGCCAGCGTTTGATGGTGCCGCGGTTGACACCGGTCTCGTGGGCGATTTGGGTGAGCGTGTGCCCGCGGGTGACGTATTGGTCGTGGAGCCAGTCTCTGTCGATGACGATGCATGGTCGTGGTTGTGGTCGCCGTAGTTCGATTCTGTAGTCGCGGGCCAGGGCCGCAATGGTCGCTTTGCTGACGTCGAGGCTGCGTGCGATCTCGCGCAGGCTGCGGTTCTGGCGGTGGTAGAGCTCGATGAATGTGTTTTCGGGAAGTGCGGCGCGTACTCGCGCGGACGCGTGGCCCCGGATGCGGAGCTGGGCCGCCGATTCTGGGGCGGGGTGGGTTTCGAGGAGGTGGCGAACGGTGTCGATACTTGTGCCGAGTCGGTCGGCGGCCGCGGAGTAGGAACGTCGCTCGTATCGGATCAGTCGGTGCAGGGTGGCGATGTCGATGGCCTCCGGATCGGTTGCGGGCAAGTCTAATCCAGCAATCAGGTCGAGGGGTGGGTGCCAGGTGATCGGTTCCTCCCCGAGGCCGTGGTGGGTGAGGAATTGCCGGGCCGTGTGATCGAGGTGTGCGGCGAGGTCGGGCGTCAGGTGGCGCGGCAGCGCGGCGAGCTTCGTGTGGAATGCGTAGTTACTGTTGGCACTGGGTGCGCGGTGGGCGGGCAGGCCGCTGAGGCGTTGGAACAGCCAGCGTCGGATGACATCGGTCTTGGTCGCGTCCCCGGGCGGGGTCAGGGTGCGCCGGCAGATGTCGGTCCACTGCTCGTCGGGGAGTAGGTCCTCGTAGTTCAGGGCGCGTCGGCGGGCGTAATCGATCGGCACCTCGGTGATGTCGAGGTAGTCGGCGAGGCGGAGGAGAGCGGCACTGGCGTCGGGCCAGTGCTGGTGCGCGGCAAGCTGACTGAGGATCCGTGAGACCGAGTGCGGTGTTGCCGCCGCGCCGAGCATGTCGGCGGCGGTGGTTCGGCTGAGTCGGGATCCGACGAGCAGGGTCGCGACGGCGAGTGCCGCGCTGGTCTCGGTGTGACCGCACCCGGGCAGCGCGAATCGAAGGGACCATTGTGGCCAGAGCAGGGTGGGTAGGCGGCGAAGGATGCGGTCGACGCGACGCTCGTCCGATTCGGGGTGGCCTGGGTAGTCGGCGGTGGTGCGGTACCGCAGTTGGTGGACCGGTTGCAGCAGCGGGGTCAGCGCGCTCAGCTGCACCGCCTCTAGTGTTGCGCTGGTGTCGCGGCCCCACGAGCGGACGGTCTTGGGAGTGATGACCAGGCCGCTGTGGTGGCCGCCGCGCATCAGCCACCGCAGCCGATCACCGGCGGAGGCGATGTCGGGTGCATCGAGCACCTGCAGAGCGACGGTGACGCCGGCCGCGGCCAGCGCAGCGTGTGTCGGCGCCCAGGATCCGGGTTTGTCCGGCGGGTTGGGCCAGTCGCGGGATCCGTTGGTCGCCTTCGCTTGTCGGTAGGCCGTGGCGAGTTCGGGGGGTAATCGGGCGGCGAGGTCCTCATGGCGTGCGTGCCACAGCGCACGTGCGGCGAGGGTGCGCACGTCGGCGAGGGTCTCTCGCGTCGACAGCGGCCGTTCGGCGTACACGCCGAACGATCCGGTGCCCGCGGCGATGGTGTCGCACACGATCTGCTGGGCGACCAGGACCGGGTGGCCGGCCGGGAAGCGGGCTACGTCGGTGCGGGTGAGATCGGCGCCGCAGCGCGGAGGCGCCGAGGCGCCGCCGTGCCGACGGGCCGGGCGCCCGCAGCGCCCGGGATCCGGGATTGTGTCGCCGGGGGTCGGCTGCCCGCGCTGGCGCCGGAAGCAGCGTGGACAGCTATCGGCGAGCAGGCATCGGTGAATGGTGCAGGCGAACGCCCAACCCAGCCGCCAGTGCAGCTGCCATCGCCCGCCGGTCTCGGCGAGGCAGTCGGGACAGTACCGCGCTCCGTGCGGCCGGCTCCAGGGGAACGTACAGACCACGCGGCGCCGGGCGCGGTCGATGTCCACCGCGGTTCCGTCGAAGCGGGCCAAGGTCATCGCCTCGACCGTCGTGGGATCGGCGCCGGTGGCGGCCGCGATCCCCGCCGCTTCGCCGCCGCTCAAGAACACGGCCCAATCGCTGTGCCGAAATCCCCCGGGCGTCGGCGGGGTGAGTACGACCGCGGCGGTCAGGTCCGCCCACGCGGTGCGGGTGCGGTGCGCGATCGCCTCGAGCCACGAGTCGAGCGCCTCGCCCGGCAGCGGCGGGAACCGGATGGGCAGTGTGCGGTTCGCGTTCACACCGCTTCCCGCATCGGGGTTGTGGTGATGCGCCGGGCCGCGACGGCCGCCTGCAGTTCCTGGCGCGCTTTCTCGGCGGCCGCGTCGCCCCGGACCCGATTGAGCAGCTCAGTGTCGAGCCGCTCCGCGCCGGTGCGGACAGCGCGTTGGCAGCCACGGTTGATCAGTGTCATCAGCGAACCGATGTGCCCGGTCGATCGGGCAAACAGGTAGTCCGACAGGTGGTCCGCGAGCATGCCGGGGTGTTTGTCGGCCAGCACGAGACGCTGTTCGAGGGCGAGCAGGATCTGTCGCCATTCGCGCCGCCCGACCTCGGTGTCCACGACGAACGGGCGCATGCCCAGCGGGGTCGTCCGACGCCCGCTCTGCCCGAGCACCGCCGCGGCGTAGGAGGAGCCTTCGGAGAACAGGCCACGCGCGGCAAGCCCCACGCCGATGAAGATCAAGGTGACCGGGAATTCGTTGGCGATGTACTTGAAGTGGTTGCTAATCTCGACCCCACTCTGGGCCCGCATCCGCAGGAAGTGCAGGTCATCTACCACCAATAGCGTTGTTTCACAGGACAGTACACAGTCAAGTGCGCGGTCGGCGAGTTGGGCGGCGGTGCCGCGCTCGGTGCCCGGGTGGGCGTAGAACTTCAGCATCGCCCGGTTGAATTCCTTCATCCCGGTGTTCCCGGTCAGCCCCACCCGGCACACTGGCCAGCGCTCGTGACCGGCTGCGGTTCGGGTACCGAAGTCGCCGATCTCGCGGCAGTGGAACTCCCTCGCGAACGCCAACACCGAGGTGGTCTTGCCCAGCCCCGGAAGCGCATCGATCCCGACCGCCCCCTTGGCCTTGTCCCCATCCTGGCAGTTGCTGTCGACGATGTCCCACAGGTCCTCATGCAACTCGGCCAGCTGCGGCGTCTTGAGCGGGCCGAGGTTGGCGTGCCAGATCCGCCGTGCCTTGTCGTACTCCGCCCGCGCGGCCACACCCAACGCTGTGATCTGCTGTCGGGTCATCACCTCCGGCTGAGTCCGCGTCGGAGCGGTGGCGAACCGCTGCCATCCCTCCTTGCGGGCAAGGGTGAGATTGTCCAACCGCCGTTCGGCGTCGGTGATTTCGTCGGCATCGCCGCTCACACGTCCTCCAGCGCCTCGGCGTAGAAGTCGTCCTCATCGATCGGGCCGGCACCGGGATCGCCACCGGGCAGGTCCAGCTCGTCGTCGCTGTCGTCGTCGCCCACCTCTGCGGAATGCACCGCGGCCGTCACCTCCAGGTCTGCGGGCTCGCGGGAGAGCCGCAACGCCACCCGCCTCTCCTGCATGCTCGACCCGAGCCCGAGGCTCCAGCGCTCGAGCAGGTCGGCGACCGCGATCCGATCGTCGGGATAGGTGTACTTCTCCTTCGCCAACCGGCGCGCAAACACCAATGCATCCTCGCTGAACGGCATCTGCAGTGACGGAGCGTGTTCCCATTCCAGCGTGTGCCACCGCCGCGAGTCGGGATCGCGGAAGTAGACGCGGGTGATGTCGTCGGAGTCGACCTGAATCGGCCACCGCCCGTGCGCCGCCCCGCCGTAACCGCTCGTGACGTTCCGGTACGGGTCGAGTCCGGGGCCGTTGTAGCGGCGCCCCGCGATCTCGACACCGTAGTGCTGGATGGTGCGCCAGTGCGTCCGAAGAAACTCGTACGCCAGGTCCGGATCGCGCGGCACCTCGATGTACCCGGCGCGCGCCATGCCGTGCTCGAACATCATCGCCGGTGACAACTCCAAGGTCGGCAAATGCGGATCCAGCAGACCCTCATGCGGGCGATGGTGATAGACCACCGCCACCCATTCCCGGATTATGTCCTCCAGCTCGTCGAGGTAGAAGAAGGCCTCCGACTCGGGCGCCAGACCCCGCGAATGGACATCCGGACCCTTGTACCCGGGCAGCGCCTGCAGCAGGTCCTCCCGGATAGTGCGGAAGAACCGCTCCACCGGCCCCTTATCGCGACCGGTCCGCAGCCGCGCCGGTTGAATCGAGATGCCCATCCGCTGACACACGCTGGTCAAATGCTCCGACACGTAGATCTTGCCGTGATCGATCACGACCGTCTCGGGCACGATCGCCGGAGACGCCGCCCCGGCCATCGGCCCGTCGATCGCCTCGACATCGACCAGAAGCGACCGCGGAATGCCGTGCTCGGGCCAGACCGCATGCGCGGGCCAGTCCTTGCCCGCAGGTCGCGGCCGGAAGGCCTGATACAACGTCGCGGCCGCATCCACCGCCTTCGTCGACACCGGCGTGACCCGGATCCCGACGACACAGCGTGTGTACCAATCCATCCCAACCGTAAGTTCGGCCTGCACCCACCGCAATGTCACCGGATCGACCGCGAACACATCGAGCCGGGTCGTGTCCATCAGCAGGTACTCCCCCGGTCGGGTCGGCCGCAGCTTCCCATACACCCCCGCCGGTCGAGCGGCGATATCACGGTTCCGCTTCGTACTCAGCCGGAACGTCGGTTGCCTCCGCTCCAGTTGCTCGAGCACCCGAAACGCCGTCGCCCGCGACGGCATCCGCACCACCCCCTCACCGAACCGCGCCGCGACCCGCGCATTGGTCCGCGCGATCACCATCGTCCGCGACGGACGCGACTGGTCCACATGCTCGACCATCACCTCCAGCGCGGTTTCAACCCACCGCTCGTCCGAGTTACCCACCACGCCCCTGCGCATCGACGGCTTGGGCGCGAGCCCAGCCTCGCCGTCTGACCGGAACAGCGAAACCCACTGCTTGATGGTGCGGACTCCAACACCGAGTTCGGCGGCCTTGGCCTCATACCGTCTGGTCAACGGCAGGCAAGGATCGAATCCGGTCCGGGGTTCACCGGCCGCGGCCAATTCGACACTCCCGGCGCGGTATCCGGTCAAGACCTCCCTGATATGCCCCGCACGCTCCAGCACCCTCGCCCGCTGAACTGCCGACAGCTCGGCAAGGATGATGCTCGCGGGTTCTCCGCGCTCATCCGCCGAGGTATCACCACAGTCTGCGATGAGCCGGGCCCGGCCGGAGTCCAGCAGCTCACGCAAACCGAGTATCACCATTCGCCGGCCCGCACCGATCCGGAGACCAACACTGACGCCATGGTCGTTCGCGGCGACTTCGACAACCTCGGCAGCCTCACCGTCGAGGACGAACCGGGTGCCCACACCCACCCGAACGCCAGCCCGCTGCATCACCCCTCCCTTCTCGTCAGGATCCGAGACGGGCGCAGCGGACGAGTCAGGTCGACCAACAACTGACGCCTCCACAGAAGATGGAAGATGGCCGAACGAACCAGCGGTGCAGGGTGATCGGGCAATACTCGACATGCATCCGCGATCGTTCGGCCGTGTAGATCGTGTGCCTGAAGCTCACCGATCAGGGTTGGATCGAATAACCAGTCTCGTCGGAAGCCGGACAGAAATCGCACGTTATCGAGCTGTACGGTGGGTGGCTCGCTGCCGACGTCAAACCGCCATCCCCGCCCTTCGACCAACGCGCGGGTCCATCCAAATGTGAATCGAACCTTGGGTTTGGACAGCCGATCTCGTGGCTTGACATCCAAAATTTTTAGGCCCGTATCGGTGATCAGCAGGTAGTCCGGAACATGCTTGCGCACTCGACCATCCACCGTCATCGTCATCAGGAACGGCTGCGCAACAATATGATTGACCTCATCATCGAAATCCGCGAAAAGAAGATGCGCGAGCTCGAGCCGCGACTCGTAGATGACGTGGCCGCGCTCGGTTGCTGACCAATAGGCGCCCGAATAATGCTGCTGGTTGTCATGCCATCGGAAGGTTCTCCACGGCGCTGCCGACGACAATCGATCCCCAGTGACATCGTCCCATGCCATCTCCTCGACCTGGCCGTCAAGCGCTCGACGAAACTTCACCACCGCGGACCCGGCCACCGTTGCACCAGCCATGGGCTGCCCTTCGCCGACTACCAACCCTTCGACATGCACGCTGCCACCGTCCCAACCATCTCCGTTGGAACCGAGTCGGCGTGTCTCACTCGAACTGCACAAGTGCATCAGAAGTGCGGTCCGTTTCGAGAATGGGCGGTCGAACCTGAGACCCTACAGGATGCGCTTGGATCGTCAGGCGGCGCGGGTGATCTGCAGGTTCAACCAATCCGAGACCCACTGAATGGCGTTGCGGCCGGCGTTGTCGACGACCAGGTTCTGGTAGCTCTGGTGCGCCCCGGAGGCGAAGAAGCTGGCCGCGTCCAGGCCCTCCCCGACCACCGCGGCGAGATCCTCGGCCCCCTGCGAGCGCGCCATCGTCGACACCGACCCGGCGAGTCCTGCGAGGTCGAGGGTCTGCGCCTGCGTGGTGATCGCGTTGCCCACGGGATCGGTCTGCTTGCCGAGCAGCGCGGGGTCGGTCTTGCCGGCTGTGCCGGTGAGCATGTTCGCGGCCACCGAGGCGAGGTCGAGGCCGAGTGGGATCAAAGCCGTGGTCTGCGCCGCAGCACCCACCGGGTCCGGTAACACCCCGGGAGGGGGAAAGAGCTTGTCGGCGGCGGCCCACGCAATTTCCTGCGCTTGACCGGCGATGTTGGCCAGCTTGATCACGTCGACGTTGCCGAGGATGCTGGTGACCAGCGCCGCGATCTGGGTGTATCCGGACGGGTCCGGGATGATCGCGAGGATCTGGGAGACCCACTTCAAGTCGACACCGGCGGCCATCTTCACCAGCGGTGCGAATTGCACGTTCAGCTCTCGGGCGGTATCGCGGGCGGCGCGGACATCGCCGGCGGCAATTCTTTGCGGGAGCACGATCAGGTTGTGCAGGATCTTCGGGATATCGAGGGCGGTGACGCCGGTGACGACGTTGAGTGCCTGGTCGACGACGACTGTCGGTTTGAGGACCGACAGCACGCTCGACGCGGAGGAGAGGGCATCTGCCGGGGTGGCGGCGACGGGCGCGATGTGGCTACCGAGCGTTGCGGTGGTGCCCGAGAGTTGAGAGATTTCGGGTGCGGTGGCGGGCAGGGTGGTGGTGCCACTATTGGAGAGTTTGGCTGCGGTGTTCGCGATCGTGGTCACCGAGTCGAGTGCACCGGTCAGGTTCGCGTGGCTGGCTGTGGTGAGGACTTGTGCGGCCGCGTTTTCCGGTGTGCCCACTGGGGCTGCGGCCAGGCCCGCGGTGGCGGCGGTGTTCGCGGCCCCGGACTGCAGCAGGTCGGCGAGTGGGCTGAGGGTCTTGCTCAGCGAGGTTGCGGTGTCGGCGATCTGGTGCACATCAATCGAGCCACCGGTGTCGGTGCCGGACAGTTGCTTTCCGAGCGCGTCGACATTCGATCCGAGACCGGGCAGGTCGGCGCCACTGAAATCTGAGGTCAGCGCGTTGGCGACCGCCGCGTCACCCCCACCGGCAGCGTCTCCGGCACCGGCACCGGCGCTGGGGTTGCTGGGGGTTTTCGACAGGATCGACCCGAGCGATCCGAGGAACGGGTTGGTGCCCTTGCGGATCGAGCAGTACAGGTCTTTCGGATCGCAGATCGAGGCGACCCGACCCGACAGTGTGCCCATGCCCTGCGACCGGGGACCGGCGATCCCCTCCCCGGAGGTTTTCGGTCCGACCGGTGCGGCGCCCTTCGTGCCGGCACCGGGATCGGCGATCAGTGCCACGCCGAGGACCTGGTCCGCATCGACCGGTCCTCGAGCGTTTCCGATTGCCGACGCGAGATCGCCTGCAGCGTCTGCACCCTGGGAGTAGCCGGTGATCGTGATCTTCGCGCCCCGGCACTTGTCGGCGTAGGACGTCAACACGGCGGTGGCCTTGCTGACCGCGTCGGTCTTGCTGTCGGCGTAGGTGTGGCCGTTGTCGAACGCGGACGCCATGTACGGCAGCGTGTATATCTGCGCCCTGGCGCCGTTCTGTGCCTCGATTGCCGCCGCGACGGGGGCGAGCATGCCCACCGGCCGGTTCGGGTCGGCGTTCTCGTTGGTCTCCCACGTGCCGGGGATAAGCAGGTTGAAGGTCGCCGCGCAGGTGGTCGGGGCGGCGTTGGCGATCGCGGGTGCGGTGAGAGCGACGCCGACGACGACGGTCGCAGTGGCGATCAGTGCGACCGTGCGACGGGTTCTCGAACGTCTGGCGGGCATTGGCACCTCGAATTGCCGGAAGGGACACTGCTGCCTACCTTCACCCATTTCGGTGTTTCCCCTCAACGGGGTGTCGGGGTGCCCCCGCCCCTTTTTAGGGCGCTGACCGGCGATAATGGGCAGGAGGTCGGGTGTTTTCACGTGCGATGGAACAAGGGCCAGCCGACCCGTGCCGCGGCGGGCCGGTGGGGGATGGTTCCCAGGCGTTTTAGATCCAGTCGATGTGGACGGAGTCGATGTGGTCGAAATGGAATCCGAACTGGTCGCTGTACTTGTCGAAACCCTTGTTCTCCGGGTAGTCGAGGGTGGCGTGCCGCTCCAGCAGTGCCACGACCCGGGCGTGATCGTCATTGGCCAACGCGGCGGCGAGTTCGCGGGACTCCTCACTGGTGAACGGGGTATCCGAGTTCGCGAAATCCAGGGTGCGGACCCGGTAGTCGTATCCCTCGTCGGCACCGTTGCGGACCATGACACCACCCTTGACGCGGATGACCGCTCTTTTCGGGGTTCCGTCCGGCCGCAACACCCCGGCCCGTTTCATGATGTCCTCGGCCTTGACGTTCTTGAGTTTCTTGCTGGCGTCGGCACGCAACTCGTTCGTTTCCCCGGACCGGTACCGGGACACGGCGGAGCGGGACCGGCCGATCTTGGCGGCCACGGCATCGACGCCGCCGAGGCGTTCGATCGCGGCACGCCGCTGGGCACGCTCGAGGACATCGGCGTGCGGGATGCGGCCCTGTTGCGCCCACCGGCGCAGCGTGCGAGCAGATGGGGGTGTGCGGCCGGCATCGATGGCCGCCTGCCGCAGGCCCTCGTTGCCGAGTTCCTTGCGCAGTTGCTTGACCGAGACCTTGCTCGTCAGCCCGGCCAGCCCCCCACTTTTGACCTGCTTGGACTTTTCGACACCGCTGGTCGCGGCGTTCGCGACGGAGACCTTGAGGCCGTCGAGGCCGACCGCCTCCTGCGCCGGCTTCTTGGTGCGCGGCTTCGGAAGATGCAGGGCCATCAGAGCACCCCCTCCCCTTCGTCGTCGGCGGCGTCCTCGTTGTCGGCGAAGGCCGCCTTGATCGCGAGGTTCACCTCATGCACGTCCTCCGCGGAAGCGAAGGCGGACAGGAGTGTGTCGGTGAGGACCACGTCCTTTTCGACCGACATCTTCCCCAGCGCCTCACTCGGGTCGGCGATGTCCTCGCTGTCGGCGAGGAGGTACACCCAGGAGTCGGTGACGGTGCGGACCGGCCAACGGCCGTGTTCGCGGGCAATCCGCATCGCCACCCGGCGGCCGCGCCACCGGCAGTGGGCGATGATCGCCGCACGCCAGAGCGGTTGGTGGTGGTGTTGCATCTGCTTGGCAGTCCACATGTCCGGGTTGACCATTCGCCCGATGTAGCCCTTGTAGCAGGTGCCGAGGAACCGCTTCGTCGCGTCGTCGTCGGTGTCCACCGCGGCCTTGCGGGCCTCGCGCAGGATTTTGGCCCACTTGTCCAGTGCCCGGCCCTGCTGTGGGTAGACCCAGGCCTCGGTGATGTCGAGGTCGTCGAGGTCGGCGCCGATTCCTCCGTCTGCCACTGGTGAGCACAGTCCGTCGAGGCTGACCGAGGTGACCCAGGTCTGTACCGGTTGGTCGGCGAGCATGTGCGGGTGCGGCAGGGGTAGCTTGTCGGGAAGTGACAGTGTCTGTCCGGGCGGCAGGGTGATTCGCCACAGCCCGAAGGGGGCACCCTTGTCCCCCACCGCCGCGGCGGCCGCCGCCTGACCGGTCAGGTGTGTGGGCTGCCCGTAGCCGAATTCGAGCATGCCCGCGGAGGCGAGGTAGGCGGCGCGTTGGTCGATCGAGACCAACCGGCTCGCCCCGTCGAGATCCTGGGCGTCGGGGACGCGGGTCCAGCCGACGGCGGGTTCGAGGTCTCCCCGCGGCGGGCCGTCCAGCGGTGGGACCGAGCCGGGTGTGGTGACGACGATGCCTTTGCCGCTGCGGGTGCGTTCACGCTTGATCTTGTCGACGAGGGCGGCGCCGGTGCGCGCGGGCGTCGGTCCCGGGAGCACTCCGAGGTGCTTGGCGCACCAGGCCAACCGGCGACCGAGTTCCCGTGCCGCCGGGAGGTCGTCGTCCGGGAGATACGTTCCGGCCGTCGGTGAGCCGAGGATGCCCATGTCGCCGACCCGGTTGTGCCAACCGAAGTCCTTGTTCCAGTACGTCCACACGTACGGTTCGATCACCACATCGACCATCGAGGTGAAGGTCCCGATCGAGCGGGACAGGTGCACCACGTGCCCCGGGTCGCCGCGCAACTCCCAGCCCGCGTTCAACATCGGTGTCAGGGTGGCGTGCAGGACAGCGGTCAGTTCCTGGGCGGCGCGGTTGCGGAGGGCCTCCATGTCGTCGACGTCGTCTTCGCTGCCCGGGTCGATGATCCACCCGAGCAACTCGCACGCGCCCTGTCCAACGACCCAGATCTGCGCGGGGGCGCCCAACGGTGTCAGCGAGGCCCAGCGGATCAGTTTGTCCAGCTTCTCGACCGAATCGACCGGACCGGTCAACTCCCGCCCGGAGGGTGTGAAGGTCCCGTCGGCGGTCACGATCAACGCATGGCCATCGGCTTCTTCTCCTGCGGGCAGCGTCTCCCACACCGGCTTATCGGCCGCGTCGTTGCCAGCCTCTTCGCTGCCAGCCTCTTCGCTGCCAGCCTCTTCGCTGCCAGCCTCTTCGCTGCCAGCCGTGTCGCTTTCAGCCGCGTCGTCGTGCACTTCGTCGCCGTCGACCGCAGCGTTGTCCACTTCTTCGCTGTCCGTCTCGGGTGTCGGCGGGGACGGGGCTTCGGCGGGGTCGGCGGCTTCGGCCACATCCGACCGCTCGGGCGATGCAGGGTGGGCGGCAGCGGCCGGCTCAGAATCCGCATGATCGGCTTCGACGAAGACATCAGCATCGACGGCGACAGCGTCGTCGTCGGGAAGAACGTCATCGTCGGGAAGAAAGTCGTCGTCGGGAAGAACGTCATCGTCAGGAAGAACGTCATCGTCAGGAAGAACGTCATCGTCAGGAAGAACGTCATCGTCAGGAAGAACGTCATCGTCAGGAAGAACGTCATCGTCAGGAAGAACGTCATCGTCAGGAAGAACGTCATCGTCAGGAAGAACGTCATCGTCAGGAAGAACGTCATCGTCAGGAAGAACGTCATCGTCAGGGAGAACATCATCGGTGGAATCGGGAGACGTCGTCGCGGTTGTCTCGGGCAGTGCGAACAGGGGTATCTGTTCCCACGGACTGCTCATGACTCCTGCTCGGCGATCCGGCCGTCATGATCTGCCGGCGGGACGCTGCAGCGGTCGAAGAACTCCTGCAGGGCCACGTCCACAACGTTGGTCACCGTGGATTGGCGATCGTTCACCAGCCAGTTCAACCGCGCCTCCGTCGAGGCCAGGACCCGGGTATTGAGCGGAACCTTCGTCGGCCCCTTCCGCGGTTCCAACTTCGCCGTCAACTCCGGACTCGGCGTTCCCGCACCACCGAAGTCTCCCGCACCGGAAGCGCGTTTCGCCGCCCCTACGGCTGCTCGTCCGGCCCCGGTCGGGCGGCGGCGGGCGCCGCCTTCGGAATTTCCTACCTTCGCCATCCCCACCCACTCGTGTTCGGTGTGCCACCCGTATACGTGCGCGGACATCACCCTACCCACTACGTACCTTGTTGCCGGTATTTTCGCTGGCATGTTTGCGCGCAGATTCGCGGCCAAGACCTGACCGGGTGTTACCTCCCGCCGAGGGATTGACGCCGCCGCTTGGCGGCCTCGCCGGAGACACTGCTCGGGCGGTGTCTCCGCAGGGAACCGTCATGATGCGACCACTGCGGAGTCGTCATTCCACCAGCGTGATCGGCACCCCGGGGGTGATGAACAGGTGGTGCCGGGCGCCGTCATGGGTGAGCGACATCGCCACGCCCAGGGTGTGTCCCTCGGCGAACCGTGCGAGCAGCTCGCGGGTGGCCTCGAACCTGGTCTGGCTGATGCCGTAGGTGACACCATTGAAAATGAGGCTGGGCACCACACCCTCCTTGTGTTGACGGTGGATCGTTGCCGAAAGTCTCGCTGACAACCCCTCGTCCATTGGGCGGACACACCGTCGCGACTCGCGGGGTGTTGGCTGGGGCGGGGCTACCAGCGGTGGACGACGCTCGGGTTCGGCTCGTCGCTGCCAGGCAATCGGTTGACGGAATCGTGCGCACCGCAGCGACGCCTTTTGGTTGAACTGTTGCGCCGCAGCGCAGCCGAATCCCTCGCTAAGCGACGAGTACGCTCCTTTCGACGAGACGCCCGGACACATCGCATACCCTGGCCCGGTGACCGATCCGACAGATCCCACTGCCGAAGCCGCCATGGTCCTGCTCCGCGAGCACGGGCCCATGCATACCGACGAATGGGCGCGGCGGCTGGTCGCCGAGGGGCACGGCTATCTCGCCGACATGGAGGAACTCACCGAGTACATCGGCCATCCCCGGCTCGGCTACCTGGCGGACGGTCGCAGCGTGGCCCTCGACGCCCTGCTCGCCGGACGCGTGCTCACCCACCGGCTCACCGACACGGAAATCGCGTCCGGCATCCTCGACGCCCACCCGGACCTGACGCCCCTGCTGCCGTTCGACGACCACGACCCGGCCGCAGGCGGGCTGAGCACCCTCTTCCGGGACCTCGACGACGACGTATTCGACGAGCGCGGCGTCCACGATCCCGACTGGCCGACGGACGCGGCGCTGCTGCTCGAACCGGACGCACTCGCCGAATTCCGTCCCGGTGACCTGGTCGCGCTCGCCTTCGTCGACGGCGAGCTGCGGCTCACCACCGCGGCGACCCCACCCGCACCCGCACCCGATCTCGCTGTCGCACTGGCCGACCTGGTGCCGATAGACCGCCCCGAGCCCCTGGACACCATCATCTGGCAGCTGATGGCCGACGACCGGGCCCTGTTCGCGGCGCCGACCACACCGATCGGTGACCTGATCACCGACGCCGGATACGTGTGCGACGGCGACGACATCGCGGTCCGGGGATTCGACTTCACCGCCCATCGCGGGAAAGCGCACGCCGCGACGGTCACGGCGGCTCACCACCTCACCGACGACGAGACGGAAGCGGTCATGGCGTTCATCGCCCTGATCGGCGTGCTCGAGCGCACCCCCGCCAACGAGCGCGAACGCGCTGTCGACGCGGTCGTGACGAGCGCGAGGGACCGGTTCGCCGGGCTCGCCCGCCCGAACGCGGCCCGCGCCGCGTTCGGCGAGGCGTACGCCACCTGCCACGCCGGCACCGAAACCCTGCGCCTGGCTGCCGCGGTGCTCCGCGACCGCGGTCCCCGCAAGATCGCCCCGACCGCGCATTGGCTGGCGGGCAAGGCGGCCGAACTCGACGGACGGACCGCGGACGCCGAGCGGCACTACGAGCGAGCCCTCGCCGTGGACCCGAGCTGGGACGAGGCGCTCGAGGCTTTGGCCCGCTTCGCGTCCGATCGTGGTGACGCGGTGCGGGCGATCGGGCTGCTCGACCGGGTCGAGGGTGCGTATCGCGAACCCCTGTACGACCTGCTCCAATCGTTTCTTCCCCTCGACCGGCCGGACCTGGGGCGCAACGATCGGTGCTGGTGCGGATCCGGGCGCAAATACAAGGCGTGCCACCTCGGCAAGGCCGAACACCCACTCGAGCAGCGGGCTGGGTGGCTGTACCAGAAGGCGGGCTCGTTCGCGCAGGGCATCGAGTGGCGACCGCTGCTGATCTCGCTCGCACAGATTCGGTCCGCGCACGACGACGATCCGTTCGCGCTGTATCACGCGCTCGACGACCCGCTGGTCGCGGATGTGGTGATGTTCGAATGCGGAGCCTTCGCGCGGTTCGTCGCCGAGCGCGGCGTGCTACTGCCCGCGGACGAACTGCTCCTCGCGCAGCAGTGGTTGCTCGCCGAGCGGTCGGTGCACGAGGTGGAGGCGGTGCGTCCGGGCGAGGGGCTGACGCTGCGCGACGTGCGCACCGGCGACCGCCTGGAGGTCACCGAGCGGACCGCCAGCAGGCAGTTGCGGGCCGGCGACTGCTTCTGCGCCCGAGTGGTTCCCGCCGGTTCCACGATGCAGATCTTCGGCGGCATCGAACCGATCGAGCCCGGACAGCGTGGTCGGCTGATCGGGCTGCTCGATTCGGAATCCACCGACCCCGAGGAGCTGGTCGAGTTCCTCAGCGCCCGGTTCGCTCCGCCGCGGCTGGTCACGCCCGACGGGCACCCGATGGTGGCGTGCCGGGCCGTGTTCGAGGTGGCCGACACCGCCGGGATCCGACGCAGGCTCAGTCGCCGATTCGGCGCCGCCGACGCAGACCAGTGGACCTGGACCGAGCAGGGCAGTGTGCTCGGCGTGCTGAACCTGGCCCCCGGCACCGAACCCTGGGTGCTCGAGGTCGAGGCGATGAACGAGCCGCGGTTCGAGTCGCTGGTCGACGCCGTGGGCGCCGCCGATCCCGGGACGAGACTCCGCGAGCAGACCCGGACACCGGCAGCCGAGCTGATGGCTCAGGCGCAGAAAAAGGGTGTTCGCCCAAGCCAACCTGTGGACCCCGAGGATCCCGAGATCGCGGCGGCGCTCGACGAGCACATCCGCGGATACGAGCAGCAGTGGCTCGACGACTCGATCCCCGCCCTCGGTGATCACACCCCGCGCGAGTGCGCCGCCGACCCCACCCGCCGCGACGACCTGATCCGGCTGCTCGACTCCTTCCCGCAGGAGGAGCGGCCGGGGGCGATGAGCGTACGGCGGCTGCGGGAGGCATTGGGGCTCTAGGGTTCCGGCTGCCGTCCACGCACCGAACCCGGCGACGTCGTTGCCCAAGGGTGACGACCGTGGCCCTCTGCGCGAGGGCGAGGGCGAGGTCGGCACGGTGGGCGTCGTGGAGCGGGTTTTCCGCCCGTGCCGGTGGGTGTCCACCGGGTTCGTAGCGCGGCGAGGTGTCCGACCCGGGTGCCGGCACGACTGCGGACGGTTGACCCAACCGGCTTCGGGCGAGCCTGCTCGACGGTCAGCGGTGTGCGGTATGCGCTCGGGGTGGCGGCGATCCGCACCAACCGCGGCGACGGCGATCCAGCCGAATCCGATCGGGCTGGGACAGTGTTAGACCGTCGATGCGTATCCGATAGTGCGTGCGGCGGTGCGGATGATGGGCCGCACGCGGGGGTGATCGAGTGGTCGAGTGAACTCGGGGTCGGTGGGGAACGAGTCGGCGGCGGGGTCCCACAGCACGACGTTCGGACGGCCGGTCATGGTGGACGGTACGTACAGACCGTCGAGGTGCGGCCATGTCAGGTGGATGGTGCGCGCCCACGTTCGGCACACGGTACGGTGCAGCAGTGCGTACGAGGCTTGGTTACGTACCAGCCAGGTTTCGGTGAGATTCAGCAGATTCAGGGGACGGGTCGGGCGCCACCCTGTCAGGGCAGGCGCCCCGATCGCGGTGTCGATCGTCCGTGTCGCCTGGTACACCTCGGCCAGCGCAGTGGCGACATCGCAGGCGGCGTAGAGGACCCCGATAGTGGTCGCTGCCGGGACGGGGCCGGGGTGCGGATCGTAGCGCATGGACGCGATCGGCCCGTAGGTGCGCAGAGTCCGCCAGGACACCACGTGAGGACCGGTGGTGCGGTGGATCCGCCACAGCACACCGTCGTAGGCCAGCATGTCCTCCGGAGCAACGGTGAGCGGGGTCCGCGGTGCCCGCGGAATCTTCGGGTGCCGACCGCTCACCAGGTGTCGAGGGATTCCACGAGCGCGACCACAGGTGCCGGGTCCGCCGCCGCGGCCAGATGCTCGAGCGGAGTCCGGTCGCCGAGGTCGGGTTGCGAGGTGTGCATGAGCGCGGCGACCGACACAGGGCTGGCGGTCGAGGGGATGGCCGCCACGACAGTACTAAGCCCCGGCAAGACATCGTCACCGACGAACTGCCATCGCGGGATGCGGCGGTGCCCGTGCAGATCGAACGCCCACAGCGTGCGCGCGGTGAGCCGCCGGGACACCACCGACCTGTCGATACCGAGCAGCGCCGCTGCCTCCTTGACGTCCAACGAATCCGCGAGCGCCGTCACCGTTTGCCGCGCGATCTCCACCGCACGAGCGCGGATCTCGGCCACCGACGACCACTGGTCGAGGACTTCGCCGACGCCCTCGCCGGCGTGCGTGCGGAGGAACTCGATCTCTCCAGCCGACAACGTGTCCGACGCGGCGGGTACCGCGGTGAGTGCAGCGTCGAGTTCGCGAAGCATCTCACGGGCGGTGAGGTCGACGTGATGCTTGGCAAGCAGCGCGTCGAGCGAATCCACCTTCTCCAACGACCTCATATGCACATCTTAGCCCGCTTGTGCACTGTTGTGCATCTCAGGTCGACGGGCCCGTGCACTTGCGGCCATGGGGCCAGCGTCCGGGCGAAGCACACGCTCGACAGGTACCGGCACCCACCAGGCCACCACCGCGACGCCACCACGTGCTTCAACGCTATCCGAAAGAACTGGACACCCTGCGAGCGGACAATGCAAGGTTGCGGTGGTTGCTGGATCGAGCAGGCCCGCGCCGCCGATCCAGATCAGGGCGCGCTGACCGGAACTCCGGGGGCACCGTGGACATGCGATCCGCACCCGAGGAGAAGGTCCGGCTCTTCGCCGACCTGCTGCGGTGCCGCACCGATGCGTACGCGGTGCGGTGGAAGAACCGCCGGGACGGCAGGTCCGGATGGATGCCCGCGATCGAGGGCCCCTGGGTCAAGGGCATGAGCAGATCCGACGCACTCCTATCTGCCGCTGGCCCGAGGCAAACGCCCAGCAGCGCGGCGAACACCAAATGTGGGCGCGCCCAGCGGATCAGCATGTCCTGTTTCTCGACCGAGTCGACGGGACCGGTCGACGCCCGCCCGGACGGTGTATGTGTAGGTCCCGGCGGCGGTCACGATCAACGCATGGCCATCGGCTTCTTCTCCTGCGGGCAATGTCTCCCATACCGGTGAGGGTTGTGTTGCCGCCGGCTCGGTTGCCGATGCATTCGGCAGATCCGCGGCTGCGGCGGGTGACAGCGCTGGTCGCGTGGCGCGTAGCCGCGCGCTTCGTCCACTCCAAGCGTTCGACTGCGAGCCGTAGCCCGCACCGTCAGGGCCGCTGACAGCGATATCCTAGGAAGCACGTCGTCGAGAGGCTAACCCGTGTGGATTTCATCGGACGTATCGTGGACCGGATGAATCGACCTGGACGATGTCCGATACCGATCCGTTCGAGACCCACCGCGATGTGACCCCATCGGTCACTTCGGAGCTGAGAGCTGACGGATTCGACGACGCCCAAGAGATCGGGCGGGGCGGCTTCGGCGTCGTGTATCAGTGCACCCAAACCTCTCTCGACCGGACCGTTGCAGTGAAGGTGCTCACCAACGATCTCTCGGAGGAGAACCGGGAGCGATTCTTCCGCGAACAACGTGCGATGGGTCGTCTGACCGGCCACCCGAACATCGTGAATGTCCTCGAGGTCGGGGTCACCGACAGCGGCGAACCATACATTGTGATGCCGTATCACCCACAGGGTTCCCTGGACGAACGGATCAGGCGGCATGGTCCTCTGCCCGTGGACGAAGTGCTGCGGATAGGAGTGAAACTGGCTGGTGCGCTGGAGGCAGCTCACAGTCAGGACATCGTCCACCGCGATGTCAAGCCCGCGAACATCCTTCTCACCGATTATGGTGAGCCGGCGCTCTCGGACTTCGGGATCGCGCATATCTCCGGTGGATTCGAGACCGCTACGGGCATCGTGACCGGTTCGCCCGCGTTCACGGCGCCCGAGGTCCTCGGCGGCGCCTCCCCGAGCCCGGCCTCCGACATCTACGGACTTGGAGCCACCCTGTTCTGCGCAGTCACCGGCCACGCCGCATTTGAACGCCATAGCGGCGAACAGTTGGTAGCCCAATTCGTTCGTATTACAACAGAATCCGTCCCGGATCTGCGGGATCAAGGCCTCGCAGACGATGTTGCCAGTGTGATCGAGAAGGCAATGTCCGGTCGTCCCGAGGACCGGCAACCCTCTGCCGCCGCATTGGGTGAGAACCTGCGCGAGCTCCAACGCAGCCGCGGACTACCCGCGGACGACATGGCGCTCCATGCGCGTGCCGCACCGGAACCAGAGCCGATACCGCATGGGCGGTTTGCGTCGAGCCCTTCCCATCATGAGGGAGGGAACCTGCCCCTGGAATTGTCCAGCTTCGTCGGACGCAGGCACGAGATCACCGAAGCGAAGAATTTGCTGGCATCGTCACGCCTGCTGACGCTGGTCGGAATGGGCGGCGTCGGGAAAACGCGTCTCGCACTTCGACTTGCAACGAGTATCCGCCGCGAGTTCGCCGACGGAGCATGGCTCGTCGAGCTCGACGAGGTCCGCACTCCGTCTCGATTGATCGACGTGGTGGCCGCAACGCTTGGTGTGCGGGACCAAACCGACCGGTCGCTATACGAGATTCTGCTGGACTTCCTGTCCTCGCGAGAACTGTTGTTGATCTTGGACAATTGCGAGCAAGTGATCGACGCGGTGGCCGACCTCGCCGCAGCGCTACTGCGACACAACCCGAATCTGCGCATCCTCGCGACCAGCCGCGAGCCTCTGGCAGTAGATGGGGAGGCAACGCTGCGCGTTCCCCCACTCACCGTCCCCGACCCCGATCGCGAGCCGTCCCTGCAAGGTCTGCCCCAATACGACGCGGTGTCGCTGTTCACCCAACGCGCCACCACCGCGGTATCGACATTCACGTTGACCGACACCAACAAGTCCGCGGTGACCCGGATCTGTCATCGACTGGATGGGTTGCCGTTGCCGATTGAACTGGCGGCCGCGCGGTTGCGTGCGATGTCGCCCGAACAGATCCTGCAACGCCTGTCCGACCGCTACGCGCTCTTGACCCGCGGGAGCCGAGCCGCACCTTCACGCCAGCAGACACTCCGATTATGTGTCGACTGGAGCTACGACCTGTGCACCCCGCTCGAACAACTGACATGGGCACGACTGTCGGTGTTCACCGGCAGCTTCGATCTCGATACCGCAGAACACGTGTGCGGGGACAATGTGCAGACCGGGGATCTGCTGGACTCGGTGGCATCCCTCGTCGGCAAGTCGATCCTGATCCGCGAAGAGCACGGCACCGCCGTCCGCTTCAGGCTGCTCGAGACCCTCCGCGCTTACGGACGAGAAAAGGCCCAGCAGAACGGCGACTTCCACGACCTGCGCCAGCGGCACCGGGATTGGTACCGCCAGCTGGCCCGCACCGCCGAGGACGAGTTCATCGGTCCCCGGCAGCTCGAGTGGATCGCGCGACTCAGCAGTGAGCAGCCGAACCTGCGGGACGCGATGGACTTCTGCGTCGCCGAAAATGATGCCGAAGCCGGTTTACAGATCGCCGCCCCCTTGATGCAGCTCTGGGGGTCACGCGGCCTGCTCAGCGAGGCGAGACGGTGGCTCGACCAATTCCTGTCACGCCAGGGAGAACATCCCACCCTTGCCACCATCAGAGCGCTGTACGCCGACTGCCTCATGACTGAACAGCAGCGGGACCATCAGCGAGGTGCCGCTCTGGTCGAGCAGGCGCGCCTCCTCGCTGACCAACTCACCGACCCGGTAGCGCAGGCGATCGTCGACCACGCCGATGGCATCGTCGGGTTGTTCAGCGGCGATCTCACGCGCGCGGTGTCAGGTCTGGAGCGGGCAGTATCGATGTTCCGAGAAGCAGAGAACGAGCCTGCGCTACAGATCGAGTCTCTGACGTTGCTGGGATTGGCGTATCAGGTGCTCGACACCGAACCCCTCCGGGCGATCGAATGCTACGAGGAAGTTCTCGCGATCACGAAGGTGCATGGTGAATCCGTCTATCGGTCCTACGCACTGTGGGCGATGGCTGTTGCCCAATGGCGCCTGGGCGCACAAAGTCGCGCAGTCGAATTGCTCGGAGATGGAGTGCGCCTCGCTCGGCGCGTCGACGACCCGGTCGGTTGCGCAAATTGCTTGGAAGCATTCGCGTGGCTCGCCGGAACCAGTGACCCTGAACGTGCCAGCACACTGATGGGGGCCGCGGAGGCGCTCGGCCGCGCGGCCGGAAGCCCCTCCGTGCTCGTTCCCGACCTGCTCGTCTATCACGAGGAATGCGAGCGGTCCGCCCGCCGGATGCTCACCGAACACGTCTTCGAGGAGGCCCTGCACCACGGCAGAGCCATGGATCTCGATTCCGCTGTCTCCTACGCGCTCGGCGAGCGTCCTCGAAAGCCGACGTCGCCGGGTCCGACTCGCTTGACGAAACGCGAACAGCAGGTCGCAGAGCTGGTCGCCGAGGGCCTGACCAACAAGGCGATCGCCGCCCGCCTGGTGATCTCCCAACGCACCGCGCAAGGGCATGTCGAGCACATCCTCACCAAACTCGGATTCACCTCGCGAGCACAGGTCGCGGCCTGGGTTGTCGAAGAACGGCAATCGTCGTAGCTTCCCGGTGCGTCTGAAACAAGCGCGGAGTCCAGACGGAAATTAACACCTTGGGCAAGTGCGCCCGACCATGACGGGTCGTGCGCGAAGACCGCCCCCACTCCCGCACTGTGCGAGCGCTTCCCTGGCCCGGAGCGTCGATTGGCCCACCCGTCTAGGCAGTGAATTCCCCTACGTAGGCGGACCACTCGTCGAGCTTCTTCAACGTCTCAGTCTCACCTGCTGTCGGTAAAAGGAGAACAACTCGGTCGACTCCCAATTGCGCATAGCTGTCGAACTCGCAGCGTGTGGGGGGTGCGGTGTGCACCACATTGACGTCCTCCCGGCCGTGAACGACCGGGAGGACGTCAAAGAACCCGGACAACGTGTCTGCGCTGGATACTCTTCGCGGGCCGCGAGACACACAGAGATCGTGGATCAGACATCAGTGGACTGACTGCGCTGATGCGCTGCGGGTGACACTGATACCGGTAGCGTTCGAATCGCTACTTCGTCGACGTCAACGGCCGCAACAGCTTCAACTGGCCGTGGTCTACCGACCGCATGCGGCAGCGACTCGGCCGGTTCGACGAGGCGGCGTACGACGTGTCGCGTGAGCCGGCGTCGGCTACAGCGACTTCGCGATGATTCCCTTCATCACCTCGTTGGCGCCCGCGTAGATCTTCTGGACGCGGGCGTCCTCGTACATCCGGGCGATCAGGTACTCGCGCATGTACCCGTAACCGCCGTGCAACTGCACGCACCGGTCGATCACCGCGCACTGCTGCTCGGTGAGCCAGTACTTGACCATCGCCGCCTCGGACGGGTCCAGTTCCCCACGCAGGTGCGCCTCGATGCAATGGTCCAGGAACACCGCACACGTGCGGGCGATGGTCTGGCACTCGGCCAGCTCGAACGCCGTGTTCTGGAACTCGAACAGACTGTGCCCGAACGCCTGCCGCGACTTCGTGTACGCAACGGTGTCCTCCACCGCACGAGTCATCGCACCGGACGCCTGCGCTCCGATGATCAACCGCTCCTGCACCAGCTGCGCCATCAGCTGCCCGAAACCCTGCCCCTCCTCACCGAGCAGATTCGACGCCGGCACCCGCACGTCGGTGAATGACAACTCCGACGTGTCGGCGCCGTGCTGACCGACCTTGTCCAGGACCCGCCCGACAGCGAACCCGGGGCAGTCCCGCAGATCGACGATCAGCAGCGCCACCCCCTTGGCACCGGCCTTTGGGTCGGTCTTGACCGCCAGCACGATCATGTCGGCGGACGCGCCGTTGGTGATGAACGTCTTCGACCCGTTGACGACGTACTCGTCGCCGTCCCGGATGGCGGTGGTCTTGATCGCCTTGAGGTCCGATCCGGCGCCGGGTTCGGTCATGCCGATGGCGCCGAGGATCTCCCCGGTCGCCATCCCCGGCAGCCAGGTCTTCTTCTGTTCCTCGGTGCCGTACTCGAGGAGGTAGTGCGCCACGATCCCCGAATGCACCGAGATGCCGAGCGCGAGGTCGCCGGCATAGCCCTGGGCCTCGAACACGGCGAGGTCGTGGGCGAACGTGCCGCCACCGCCGCCGTACTCCTCCGGGATCGAGCAGCACAGCAACCCCAGCTCGCCCGCCGCCAGCCACACCGCACGGTCGATGCGGTGCTGGGCGTCCCACTTCTCGTTGTGCGCGACCACCTCGCGTTCGAAGAACCCGACCGCGAGCTCGGACAGGGCCTTGACCTCGTCGTCGTGCCACGACTGAATGTGTTTGTTCATGGTGTTTCTTTCTCGGAGGTGTCGTTGTGCGGGCTCCGCGGTCGGGAGCCACGCGGGGCGTGGTCGAGGCCGCTGTGTTCACCGGTTGGGGCGCGGTGAAGTGGCTGGAAGGATGTGTCCTTCCAGCCACCACGGTTTTCAGATTCGAACTCGTCAGACCTCCTCGACCTGGGCGACCGGTTGCGGTGAGACTTCCACCGCGGTGCTCGGCGCTTGTCTGCGCTTGGTGATCGCAAAAACGGCGAGGAGGACGGCGAGGACGATCAGCACGATCCAGGACATGGCGTTCGCCGGCGCTGGTGGTGGGTTGATCACCCCGTTGATGTACATCCATGCTGTCGCCACTGCGCCGAAGACGGACGCGCCGATCAGCAACGGCCGGTACTCATGCGCCCGCACGGTGAGGACGATGGCGCCGACGGTGATCAGGACGTATGGGAGCACCCACAGGTACACGACTAGAGGAGCGACGGTGTAGTACGCCGACACCACATCTCCCGCGGTAAAGACCAGGGCGGCGACGAGGACGAACCCGGCGACGGACATCACCGCGATGCTGACGAAGGGGCTGTGGTGGCGAGGATGGATCCTCCCCAGCGGAGCGGGCAGGAGACCGTCATCGGCGAGGGTCATGGCGAAACGCGCACCGTAGTTGATGAAGCCGATCAGTGCGGCGAAGGTAGCGACCGCGAGGACCAGATCGCTGGCGGTGGCGACCCCGGAGCCGAGACCGGCATGCAGTGCCAGCGCCGCGGGAGCCGACATTCCGGCCTCCAGTTCGGCGGACGCCACCTGCAGCCCCGGGACCTGGAGAATCGTGACCAGGGGAAAGAGGCCGCCGAGGAGAACCGGGACGGACATGACCGCGAGAGGCACGTTGCGGCGGGGGTTGCGGGTCTCCGCGGCGAGTGCGGTACAGGATTCGAAGCCGACCAGGAAGGCAGCTCCGACGGCCATGCCCTGGAGCGTTCCGCTGAGGCTGAACTCGCTGAGGCTGAACTGATCGGCGAGATCGAGTCCGGTCTTGGCGGCGCTGGCGATGGTGATGACCAGGACGAGGGGGAACGACAACACGGCCAGGGTCACCGCGATCCAGACCGAGGTGTCGAGACCGCGGTAGGCGATCGCGGCGGCGAGGGCGAGAGCGACGAGGAAGATTGCCAGTTGCGGCCCGAAGGACAGGGCGTTGTCGACCCCGTGTGAGAGCAGGAAGCTACCGGCGAAGATCCCGACGACGGCGGCGAGTGCTCCGATCGCGGCGATGAACCCGGCGAGTAGGGCGGCCGCGGTCAGGTATCGGGCCCAGGGGCCGAATACCTCTCCGATGTAGGAGTACAGCGATCCGGTGGCGACGTATCGCCGGGCGAAGGCGGTGACTGCTCGCCCGACGCAGATGACGGCGATCGTGGACAGTAGTGATGCCTGCCATGCATTGGTGCCGGCGGTGCTGAACACGAGCAGGGGCACCAAGGCGATGCCGACTGCGGGGAAGAAGGACGCCAGCGACAGTGAGACCAGGGAGGTCCTGCCCAACCGTCCCGTCTCGAGATGCGCCTGCGCGGTGAGGTCGGCGCCGGTTGTGGGCGTGGATGGGTTGGTCATTTCACGCCGCCTTCGTCGCCGTGCCGAGGCACGCCGTCCTCAGACAGTTCCGTCCATTTCTGTGGACGGTGGATTCTCGCTCGGTCATGTGAGCTCCTTCGGTGAGGGTGACTGACCGGGGTGTGATGACGCGCACTCCGATCGATGAGCGAGAACGCTACTGCTGTAATACCGCTAACACAAGACGTTTTATGTTAAAAGGTGAGCGGTAGGTTTCCCACGCGCCCTCGCCCGCGCAGGGCACCGCCGTGCCACCTGCCCGCGAGACGGCGTGCCGGTCACCACTGCCGTCAGCTCAGGCGTGCCGGAACGAAGCTCACGGGAAGCTCGATCGGGCCGGTGTTCCCGGTCGGCGGCCGATTACTGGGCGGCGCGGAGAATCGCGGCTGGGCCAGGCGCTGCGAAAGGGCTTGCAGCGCTTCGCGGATGTCGAGGCGGGCGACAAAGTGCCCGAGGCAGTGATGCCGCCCTCCCCCGAAACCGAAGTGGGGGGCGCGCTTGGCCGTGATGTCGAAGCTTGCGTCTCCGACTGCGAGGGGGTCGGTGCCGGAGGAGTAGGACATGAGGTGGAGCACCGTTCCCTCCGGGATGTCGACGCCCTGGAAGGAGAAGTCCTCGATGGCCAGTCGGGTGGTCCAGTGGATCGTCGGGTTGAAGCGAATGACTTCCTCGACAGCCTGGGCGGCAAGTTCCGGCTGGTCGGCGAGCAGCGCCCATTGATCGGGATGCTCGACGAAGGCCTGCATCATCAGTCCGAGTTGACTGCGGGTGGTGTCCATGCCGCCGAAGATCAGGCTGGTGATCAGCTCCCGAAGTTCCTGATCGCTCAGCCGGTCCCCGTTCTCGTCCGTTGCGATAACCAGTTGCGAGACGAAGTCGTCGGTGGGCTGGCGGCGGCGCTGGGCGACGAGTTCGTCGGCGCGGGCATAGAGCGCGAGGATTGCGGCTTCGATCGTGGCTCGCTGCTCGGCGATCTCGGGGCCGAAGGCCAGCCCCATGTCGGACGAGAGCTGCGTGAGCTCGCGCCAGTCCCCTTCGGGTAGGGCGAGCAGCCGGCACAGGGCGCGAGACGAGTACGGTTCGGCGAAGTCCGTCATGAATTCGCATGCGCCGGAGTCGGCGAACTGGTCGATGACATCGTGGGCGAGTTCGCGGAAACTCTCGGTCATCGTCGCGATGACCGAGTGGGAGAACGCAGGGTTGACCAGCTTGCGGATGCGGGCATGATCCTCACCCTCCATGCCGACCAGGGAGCTCTTCCACCAGTCCGAGAGCACACCGTCGGTGATGCCGTTCTGTGCAGGCCACGACCAGCTTCCCTGCCGGAGGCGGCGATCCTTCAGCAGAGCGCCCACCTCACCGTGACGTAGGACAGCGATTCCGTAAGTGGTTCGGGCATACCAGTTTTGCTCCCTGGCCGCACGGATCTCCTCGCCCATCGCAGAGAAACCCGGGTCGGTGATCTTCAGCAGATTGCCGTCGGTGGCAGATTCGATACTCATGTTTGAACTCTAACATTAGATGTTAGAGTTGCAAGCACTCGACTTTGCCTTCTCTAGACCTATATGATGTGAAGATAATGGATACAAATGACTCGGCGTCCGATTCCCGGGCCCCCTCACCGGCGTCCCTGCTCGTTCGCAGTGTCATCCTGTCCCCGATCGGCGGTGAGGGGCTGGTCGCGCAGACCGTTCGTCGGCTCGGCGATGCCATCGGCTTGGGCATCTTCGATGTCGGATCGCGACTTCCCTCCGAGTCGGAACTGGCCGACCAGCTGGGGATTTCCGCGATGACGTTGCGCGAAGCGCTGGCGGTGATGCGCGAAGCCGGCTACGTCGAGACCCGACGCGGTCGCCAGGGCGGCACCTATGTCAAACAGCTGGCACTGACGGTTCCCGAGCGCGAGGCGCAGAAGCGGATCGCGACGATCACCGACGAGTACATCACCGACCTCACCGATTACCGAGTCGCCATCGGCGGGGAGAGTGCGGCCCTGGCCGCCGAACGGGCGACGGCCGAGGATCTTGCCGGGATGCGGGATCTGATCGAACGTATGGACGCCGCAGAGGTATTCGAGGAATTTCGCAAGTGTGACGCAACCTTTCACGTCACCATCGCGTCCTGCACGCGGTCGCAGCGGCTGGCGCGGGCGGAGACGGAGGTGCAGGCAGAGTTGACCCCATTGATGGGGGCGTTCCGGGTGGGCCCGCAGGCGCGGCATACCTCCAATGACCAGCACCGCAAGATCTTCGCGGCGATCGAGGCCGGAGACGGCGAGCGGGCGCGCCGCCTGATGGCCGAGCACATGACCAGCAGCGCGGAAGCAATTCTGGGATTTACCCGCGCCGCGGCAAGCGCCGGCGGTTAACCCGAACTCAGTCGGTCGGGCGCGCGGGGGTGTGCCTGCGCGCCACTGTGTTTCAGGGTCTCTCGCCCCCTTGTTCCGGTCCCCCGAAGCCCAGGCGCGCGTGAACAAACGAAACACGCACGCCTGGGCCCGGGATCGACGGAGTGCGCCACCCTTCTGATCGCCGGCGCACTACCTCCTCCACGCCTGTTCGGGATGGCCCGCGGGGATCCCGGGGTGCCGCTCGCTCGGCCTGCCTGACCCGATAGAGGGTCCGGGCGGAAGGGTGTGGCGGCCATCTAGAGCCGGTGCGTGTGCTCCGGCTCGCTCAGCGTCCACAGGTCGACCTCGCGGTTCGGGAGGGTGTCCACGCCCCAGCTGCGCTGATGCAGACCCTCGTCCCGGTCGGCCCAGAGCAGCAGGGTGCGTTGCCGGAGCGTGGCGTCTGCGGTCAATCCGAGGGCACCGTGCAGTTGGTGCGCCTGGGTGGCGACATCGGAGGCGACATCACAGGCTAGCGCTCGGGCTACGGTGGCAGCGAAGCGGATCCGATCGGGAGCTGCGGTGTGCAGTCGCCGCGCGAACTCGGCGATCGCCTCGTCGAGTTGCCGCTGCGCGATCGTCAGCCTTCCCAGCTCCTGAGCCACGGCGGGAAGCTTGATCAGTGGCCGGCCGAACTGGACCCGGCTGGAAACGTAGGCGCGCGCCTGCTCGATCGCGCCGCGGGCTGCGCCCGCGATTTCCTGGACGAGCAGGAACTGGGCCAGCACACCGTCGGGTCGATCCCCGAGGTCCTCCGGGGGCTCGGTTCGGTGCAGCGGGCGGGCAGCGACGTCGCGGTCCACCGAACCCTGCGCCGCCCGGTCCTCGGTGGTGCCGTCGGCGCCGACAAAGGCGGTCGCGATCGGATCCCAGACCCCGAACGAGTGCGCGCTGACAACGATCGGCCCGGTGGCGATCGGCTCAGAGGCGAGGGCGCGCGCAACCAGGGTCTGGCGGACGGGAAGGGCGGCGCCGGCGTGGGCGAGGGCGCGGGTGACGGCGGCGGCGGCGTCGATGAGATCGGCCGCCTCGGCCAGCGCCTCGAAGCTGGTGCAGTCGACGTCTTCGAGGATCGTGGTCCATCCCAGTTCCTCGGCGGTCTTCCACTGGGCGTGGAAGTGTTCGGCCTCCGAGACGAGGCCGCCTGCGACCGGAAGTGCCCAGGTGGTCACCACATCGGCGACGGTCGCCGCGAGTTGTGCGGCTTCGTCGGTGAGAATCGTCGTGCTCATTGCATTTCCTTCGTGACGATGGACAGCATGACGGGGGCGGCGCCGCCGCGCAGGCCCGACTTCGGGGAGGTGATCACAGCCGCGTCGAACATTGCGCGTACGCGCCCATCGCACCGGCTCAGCAGGGGGCGGACGAAGTCGAGCATGGCCAGCTCGAGCCGGTTTCCGAGGTACTTGCTGGTGGCAGCCTGCGCGACCGGGCTGCGCCCGGCGTCGAGGTCGGCCGCGATGTTCCGCGCAAGAGAACGCAGCACCGTCAGCTGTGCGGTCAGCCCGCGAAGTGCGGCGCGGTCGGTGTCGTCGAGCACCCCGGTGTCGAGGACCGCGCCCAGGAGCGGGTACATCGACAGGAACCGTTCGGGGCCACCGCGTTCGAAGGCGAGCTGCGAGATGACCTGTTGCCAGCCGTGTCCCTCGGTACCGATCAGCCAACGGTCGGGCACGTGGACCTCGTCGAAGACGACTTCGTTGAAGTGATGTCCGCCGTCCATGCCGATGATCGGTTGCACGTGTACCCCGGGCGCGGAGGTGTCGACCACGAACTCACTCAGGCCGGCGTGCCGGTCCTCGCTCTTGGAGGTGCGGGCCAGGACGTAGAGGTAGTCGGCGAAGTGGGCGCCGCTCGTCCAGACCTTGCGGCCGTTGACGACCCAGCCCTCGTCGGTGCGGGTGGCGGTGGTTCGGACGGCGGCCAGGTCGGAGCCGGCGTCCGGTTCGCTCATCCCGAGGGCGAAGCTGATCTCGGCTCTGGCCAGGCGGGGACAGAATTCGTCCTGGAGCGCCCGGCTGCCGTGGCGGATCAGGGTGGGGCCGATCTGCCGTTCGCCCGCCCAGTGGTAGGAAACCGGGGCGCCGGCCCGGAGTAGTTCCTCGGTGACCGCGAGTCGGGTGAGGTTCGATTCCGCGGCCCCGCCGAGGTCCTTTGGCCAGGTGAGCGCGAGTAGTCCGCGCCGCCCGAGTTCCTGGCTGAAGTCGGGGTCGGCCTCGCCGCCCCAGGCGTCGCATCGGGGTTCGTAGTCCCAGTCGGCGCACAGTTCGCGCACCTTCGCGCGCAGCGATTGTTCTCGTGTAGTCATCGTGTCCTGGCTTGTCATCGTCCCTCGAAGGCGGGGGTTCGTCGGGTGGTGAAGGCGTCGAGCGCCTCGATCGAATCGGCAGTGGTCATCGCCACCGCCTGGTGTGAGGCGATGAGATCGAGTGCCGACCGCAGATCGCCGGTATCGGATTGGCGTACCGCGTTCTTGATCATCTGGACAGCCACGGGTGGCTGACGGGCGATCTGGGTGGCAAACTCCTCGAGTCGGGTGTCGAACTCGTCGGCGGCGCAGACTTCGTCGACGAGACTCCAGTCGAGGGCCTGTTCGGCGGTGACGAATTCGCCGGTCCACAGCAGGCGCAGTGCGCGGGGGCGGCCGATCAGCCGCGGGAGGTAGAAGCAGCCGCCGTCACCGGGTACCAGGCCGACGCGGATGTATCCCTCGGAGAACCGGGCGGCAGCTGAGGCGATCCGGTAGTCACACATCAGGGCCATATCCATCCCGGCGCCGACGGCGGGGCCGCTCACACCGGCAATTAGTGGTTTGGTCAGGTCGTCGACCGCGCGTGCCACCTGGTGGACGGTGTCGGTCATCAGTTTCCGGTTGGTCAGCGGTGTGCGATCGATCTCGCCGATGTCGGCGAGATCGGCTCCGGCGCAGAAGGCCTCACCAGTGCCGCGGACTACCACTACCCGCACCCGCTCGTCACGCTGGAACTCGCGCAGCGCGTGCGCCCAGTCCGCGAGCATGTCGACGGTGAAGGAGTTTTTCTTCTCGGGCCGGTTGAGGGTGATGCGCCCGATGTGGTTGTCGATGGTGACGACGAGGTCACCTCCGGAGAAGGTCATGACAGTGCGTCTCCATTCAGAGTGATGCGATAGGTCGGGGGTCGAGTGACTGTGGTCATGCCCGGCTCCGCTGCCGATGGTCGAGGTCGTCGAGGATTGACTCGGTGTGCTGTCCCTGTGCCGGGCAGTGTCGGCGCAGTTGGGCCGGTGTCTCGGAGTACCGGACCGGGTGTCCGATCAGCTGGTAGGGGCCCTCGGTGGGGTGTTCGGTCGTGGTCAGCAGACCGCCGTCCTGCGCGTAGCGGCTGGTCGCGCTCTCGGCGAGGCTGTAGACCGGATGCGCCGGAATGCTCGCGTCGTCGCACAGGCGCTGCCACTCGGCGGTGCTGAACTGTGCTGTCAGGGTGCGCATTCTGGCGTACAGGACATCGGAGTTCGCGACGCGGCCGGCCATGGTGGTGAACCGGGGATCGGTTGCCGCGGCGGGGTCGCCGGCGAATTCGAAGAAGTCCCGCCAGTTCGCGTCGTTGTAGGGCAGGATGCACATCCACCCGTCGGCGGTTCGGCAGGCCTTGCGTTCGCGGCTGAGTACCCGCCGGTATCCGTAATCGCTTTCGTCGGCCGGATCGAGGGTTGCTCCGGCGAGGTGTTCGACGAGATTGAAGGCGATCATGGTGTCCGCCATCGGGATTTCGATGTGCTGTCCGCGCCCGGTGCGGTCTCGGTAGTGCAATGCGGCGAGCACCGATTGCACCATCATCAGACCGCACACCTTGTCGGCCACCACCGAGGGGATGTAGTTCGGCTGGCCGGAGACTTGCTCGTTGAGCCACACCAGGCCGGTGGCCGCCTGGATGATGTCGTCGTAGGCGGCGTTGTCTCGCATCGCCGAGTCGGACCGAAACCCTTGTGCGGTGGCGTACACCAGACGTGGATTGACCGCGGCCACGTCCTCCCAGCCGAGCGAGAGTCGCTCAAGGGCGCCGGGACGGACATTGGTGATGAAGACATCCGCGGTCTCGAGCAACGCGAGCAGCGAATCCCGATCGGAGGCATTCTTGAGATCGAGTGTGACACTTCGCTTGTTGCGGTTGAGATTGAGGGTCGGCCCGCCCATCCCCGAATGACGTTTCGGTTCGAACTGTCGGGTGGGATCGCCGCCGGGAGCCTCGACCTTGATCACATCCGCACCGAGGTCACCGAACTGCTGACCGGCGTAGGGGCCCATGATCACCGTGGCCAGTTCGATCACGCGGAGCCCTTCCAGGGGGCCGCCTGCCGCACCGGGATGGGGGGATACTTCCCGCCCACCAGGGGGGATGGATGTTCTCGAACCGATCGAAACGGGGTTGTCATGCTTCACACCACAATGAAAACCTCAAAGCCTGTCGATATCCAATACTAATTGGGGCAGAATTCATATGATGGAAGATATGGATTTTTCGCGGCGGCTGCTGGAGCAGTTCGTCGTGGTCGCCGAAGAGCGTCACTTCACCCGCGCCGCCGAGCGCCTGTCCATGAGTCAGCCGCCCCTCACTCAGGCGATCAAACGCCTCGAGAAGACCATCGGGGTCCCGCTGCTGGAACGAAGCACCCGCCAGGTGCAACTCACCCCCGCCGGCAAAGCATTTGCTCTCGACGCACGACACCTCTTGGACGCACAGAGTTCCGCCGCCGAACGCGCCAGGCGGATCGCGCAAGGAGCGGAGGGAACCCTCCGCCTCGGATTCATCAGCGGCGCCTCTTACGTCTCAGTCCCCCGCCTCATCGGCATGGTCCGCGACAACCTGCCGGGACTGCACATCAACCTCTACCAACGCACCTCCGCCGAACTCGCCGACATGGTGCGCAGCCGTCGGCTGGACTTCGCCATGGTGCGCGCTCCACTGTCCGACCCCGAACACCTCGATATCCGGCTCCTGCACGACGAACCCCTGGTATGCGCTCTGCCGGCCGACCATCTTCTCGCGTCCCGGGAAGACATCGCCCTAGCCGACTTGCGGCATCAGGATTTCGCGCTGCCATCCGCAACCGCATTGCCCGGGCTCAGCCAGTTGATTTACGCGGGTTGCCGCGCCGGAGGTTTCGAACCCCGGGACGGCGGGCGAGCGGACAGCCTGATGGGAATGCTCGGTTTGGTCGCATCCGCCAACTGCGTGTGTCTCGTCCCACGGGAGATCCGGGACGGGACCGTTCCGGGGATTACCTACCGGCCTCTCGCCGCCGACGCCCCCCGCCTCCAGACACTGGTCATCGCCAATGCGGCGCGCGATGACGCACTGGTCGACCGCGTGATGGCCCTGGTCGGGCACCCTGCCTAGTGCCCGGGAGGGAGCGCAGCCGCACCGCGCTCCTCGCGGCACTCGTCGTACGACCCCCGGTCCGGTATTCGGGCCCGACCCGTCCGGGCCCGAATAACGGCCGAACAGCGCGCCGTGTTGTCCGGGTGTCACCCTGCCAGGGGTTCGGCGGCGGGGACGGGTTCGGCGGCGGGGGCGTTGATCGCGTCATAGAACTGGAGTGCGCTCGCAACGGCGACGGGCCCACCCACGATGACGGTTCCGGCGACCGCTCCGATCGCCCCTGCCGCGGCTCCGGTGACCAGGCATCCACCGAGGAACCCGGGGACCGCGAGGGTCCCGATTGTCGGGACGGCGACCGCGGATCCGACGAGCGCTCCTCCGGCAATGCATCCGATCCCGGCACCGATCGCCGTGCCGATCAGACTGCCGATACCGATGCCGAGCGCAACTTCGGTACCGAAGTTGATGATGGCAGCGCTGAATTCCGGTGACCGCACGTCCAATGCGGTCGGCTGCAGTGGGAGCGCTGCATCCTTCAGCGGCGTGGCGGTAGCGGGTTCAGTGCTGGGTGTGAGGGTGGCACTCCTGCCGTCGATCTGGGCGGCGATCGGCCATTCTTTCCCATCCCGTGAGTAGGTCAGCGGGAACCCGGCTACCAGATTCCCGGCGGCATCGAGTACCTGAAACTGGTTGCCCTGGGTGGTCAGCGAGCCGCCGTCGGTGGTCAGGACGACGGACTTGTCGACGATGCTCGCGGTGTAGTGGATACCGGGAAGGATCTCCGTTTCCAGAGCTGATGCATGGTGGGGGTCGGCCTGTTCGGGGGCGGCACTGGCGGTGCTGGTGGTGGCGACCGCTGCCGTAATGGCAAAGGCGGTCACCGCAATGAGGCGTGTCATCATCATTGGGGTCTCCATGGTGAGGGGGTGGGAAGTGGGCGTTCGAGTGTGAGTTGCGGGAGTGGTGCCGCCGGCGAACGTGGGGGCGCGGCGGTGCGTACAGCAACGGCGCCCTGAGAGGTCCCCGGGCGCCGCTGTGTTGACCTTCTGATCAGTTGTCGAAGACTCCGAGCTGACGCAGCAGCGTCCCCGAGTCCCAGTACGAGCGCTCTTCGAGCAACTGTCCTGCGGGGTTGCATTTGAGCAGGTTGACGCCGCGTACCTCGATACGGTTGCCGGTCGGTGCGATACCGTCGAGGTCCCCGGTATGGACTCCGGTCACGGTCCATTCGACGGTGGCCGTCTCACCATCGTCGGCGACGACGGAACTGTGAAACTCCATCGAGGAAAAGGCGTTCGTGAAGGCGCTCATCGCTTCGGCTATCGCCGCTCGGCCGGTGGCCGGGCCGGGTGAGGTCATGTCGTGCAGGACACCGTCTTCCGCGAAATGCGCGGCGATAGCCTCATGGGGCTGCTCGGCCGCCCATGCCTTATCCATGTCCTTGACGAAATTGTGCAAGCCGGGGCGCACGGGGATTCCCTTCTGTGCCCCCGGGTGGGCCGTGTTCACGCACGGCCAACCCGGGAAAATAGTGGTCGAGTGTGGGGTATGGGGGTGATCGGGGGCCGGCCCGTTCGGGGCCAATGCCCACGCCTGGATTGACAGCCGCGGCGACCCTTACGTGCCGTCGCTGCTGCGGCCGGGTTGGCACCCGGCGATCGACGAGCCCGCCGTCCGGACTTCCGGCGCACTGGCTGCCGATTCGCCAGAAAAAGCCGGGTCGGGCTCTCAGGACTGCGGGGCGGCCTTCTGATCGCGGACCACGTCCCGGGCGGCGAGGGCGCCGCTTTCGAGAGCACCCTCGATCCACCCGACGAACGAGGGTGCGATGTCGCTGCCGGCGAAGTAGACGTGGCCGTGCGGCTTCTGGATGTCCGGGACTGCCGATGACAGCTGTCCGGGACGCATCATCATCCAGGTGCCCTGCGAGAATTCGTCGTCTGCCCAGTCGTGCCCGTCGGTGTCCACGACCTCGAGGTCGGGCACGTACGCGCGCAACGCGTCCTGGACCGCGTCCTTGTCGTCGGGGTCGATCGCAGTGGCGTCGGGACAGAAGCACACGATCAAGGTGTCACCGTCGAGGCGGTATTCGGTCATGGCGATGGTGATGGGGTTGGCCCCGAGCGGGGCGTAGGCGGTGAACGCTTCGATCTCGCCCTTGGCCCGGACCCACATCTTGCGGTTGCGCATCGGATGCCCCTCGTCGGCGAGGCGCTGGCTGCCCTCGCTCAACGCCGGCGAGAAGTCGATCGTGTTGAGGGCATTGACCGGGACGGTCACGATGACGGACTTGGCGCGGAACGTCTCCCCCGCCCGGGTGGTGACGAGCACTCCGTCGCCGTCGTTCGCGATGGCCGACACCGGAGTCGACAGCCGGATATCGGCGGAGGATTCGGCGGCAATCGCTTCGATCAGGCTCTTGGTTCCGGTCGCGATGCGCCAGTAGGCACCCGATTCCCACAGAACGCGCCAGTCACCGAAATACAGTGCGGCCCAACGGAGAATCTGCGATACCGCCTGCTGGTCGGGTGCGGCCACCGTATAGGAGAGGATGCCGTCGAGCATGTCGCGTTCGGCTGGGTCGAGATCGAGTCGCTTCATCCGGTCGGTGAAGGTCTCCAGATCGATCTCCCCGATGTCCGTGGTGTGGACGTCGTGGGGATACGGGAAATGCTCGCGGGCGTCCTCGACAAACCGCTCCATGCCCGGGCCGGCGAGGGCGTCGAATTCCGCCTCGGTGCCCGAGTGCAGGGCGCCGTCGGACAGCCAGTGAACGCGGTCGATCGGCACGGGGGTCGACAGTTCGAGACCGTGCCGCTGCATCTCCCGCCACAGGTTCGGCTGGGTCCAGTGCACGTAGGCGCCGCCGAGTTCCACCGCCCGCCCGATCTTGTCATCGGTGTAGGTACGGCCACCGATGCGATCGCGTCCCTCGAGAACGACGACCGACTTCCCCTCCGAGGTCAGGTCTCGGGCGGCGGTGATGCCGGCGAATCCGGCCCCCACGACAACTACGTCAAATACTTCGTTCATCGACACTCTCTCCTTCATCAACTATGAGCGCGATCACAACCTAACACCACATAACTTCATATACTAGAGGTTGTAGTGTTAATTCTTGGAGGTCACGCTTCCCGCGTTCCGGTGGGCGTCGGAGTTAGCGCGCCGGGGCTCCGCGGTATCGCGCACCTGTCTCTGGTCTAACCAGCGTGCTGGCGTCGTCGTGGACGAAGTCTGGTGCCGAGGGACGCGTCCCAATCGGCGTCATGCGCTACACCCGCCGTTTCTGTGATGAAGATGCCGAAATGGCCGCCGAACGCGCCGTTCCCCGCGCCCACCGTCTAACTGGGGTGGTCGGCGCGGAGAAGAGGTCGTTCGGCGGCCCGTGGCCAGCCTTCAGATGTGGGAGAAGTGCGGATCCGTCAGACGGTGACGAGGTGAGCCGACTCGAGTCCGTGCGCGTGCGCGACGGGGGCGTAGGTCACCTGCCCGGCGTGGGTGTTCAGGCCCCGCGCCAGCGACTGATCGTCGTTGAGCGCCTGCTCCCAACCCTTGTTCGCCAAGGCGAGGGCATAGGGCAGTGTGACGTTGGTCAGGGCATAGGTGGAGGTATGGGGCACGGCGCCGGGCATGTTCGCCACGCAGTAGAAGATCGAGTTGTGCACTTCGTAGGTGGGCTGGGCGTGCGTGGTGGGGCGTGAGTTCTCGAAGCACCCACCCTGATCGATGGAGATGTCGACCAGCACAGATCCGGGTTTCATCCGGCTGACCAGTTCGTTGGAGATCAATGTCGGGGCCTTGGCGCCGGGCACCAGCACCGCCCCGATCACCAGGTCGGCGCCCAGGACCGCGTCTTCGATCGCGTAGGCGTTGGAGGTGACGGTGCGCAGGCGTCCTTGGTAGATGCGGTCCGCGGCGCGCAGGGTGTCGACGTTGCGGTCCAGCAGCGAGACCTCCGCTTGCAGGCCCAGTGCGATCGTTGCGGCGTTCATGCCTGAGACACCGGCACCGATCACGACGACCTTGGCCGCCGGGACACCGGGCACGCCGCCGAGAAGCACGCCGCGCCCGCCGCCGGCCCGCATCAGGTGGTAGGCGCCGGCTTGCGGCGCCAGCCGGCCGGCGACCTCGCTCATCGGTGCCAGGAGTGGGAGGGCCCCGGTCGGGGTCTGCACCGTTTCGTAGGCGATGCCGGTCACCTGACGTTTCTGCAGCTCTTCGGTCAGTGGCTTGTCGGCGGCCAGATGGAGGTAGGTGAACAGGACCTGCCCCTCACGCATCCGGTGATACTCGGGTGCGATGGGTTCTTTGACCTTCAGGATCAGGTCACCGCTGGCCCACACATCGTCGGCCGAGGAGAGGATCTTTGCGCCGGCGGCGAGGTAGTCCTCGTCCGGGATCGACGATCCGACCCCGGCCGACTCCTCGACGAACACCTCGTGCCCGTGCGCGACGAGTTCGTGTACACCGGCCGGGGTGATGGCGACGCGGTACTCGTGGTTCTTGATTTCCTTGGGAATGCTGACTTTCACAGGACCCTCACTTCGATCTTTCTTGGTTGTCGAGACGGGTGGTGATTCAACGGCGGGTAGACAAGTCGGCGCGGCACGGCCGGACGTTGCCTCAGGGGGCGAGACCGCGGCTCGCCGCTCCCGGGGAGTCGGCGGCGGCGGGTGTCCGGTCCGGGAAGCGGCACGGGCGCTTGGGTGGGCGTGCCCGGGTGTTCGGACGCGGCGGCCACCGAAACCTGCGCTACGGTGGGGTATCTCCGGCCTTGCCCGCAGGGTGTGGGACGCGTGGCGGCGGGCAACCCACCACACCGACATCAGTGCAGCCGGCCGGTCCGGAGGCGACACGCCGTCGGCGGGGGCCACTGGATCTGCGGCGGGCGAGGGCTCAGCCCACGGCCTCGAGAAGGGCTTTGTGCCGCAGCCGTTGCGCCGGCGTGCCGCCGGCGATGACGACGCCGGTCATTGTGGACTCTCTGAAGTAGCCGACCACGACGCCGTCCGATGCCCATCCAGGGGTGAAGTCGCCCTCCAGGACCTCTATACGGTCTGCGTGGTCGGTGCGCCCGAATCCCTGGATTCTGACGTCGAATTGGTCGCTCCAAAAAGCTGGCAGCGGCGCAAATGGTGCCGGATCTCGGTCATCGCTTTCGGCGGGGCTCAGTCCGCGGATCAAGGTGGTGGCGGCGCGCTGCGCGGTGTCGGAGGGAACGCACCAGTGTTCGACGCGGCGCGGGGTGCTGTCGAATCGTGGATTCGGGAAGCGAGCCACATCCCCGACCGCCACCACCTCGTCGCGACCTTCGACGCGCATCAGGTTGTCGCAGAGGACGCCGTCCGACAGGTCCAGGCCGTTCCCGTCCAGCCATTCGACGTTGGGCCGTGATCCGACTGCCTCGACCAGCACGTCGGCTGCGAGTTCGGTCTCGTCGTCGAGGATGACCGTACCCAGCGTCTCGGGATCCGATGACCGTCCGATCAGGGCCGAGACCGACCTGCCCAGCGCGAACGCCACGCCCTGCTCCTCGTGGAAGATCTGCAGGGTGCGGGCGAGTTCGGAGCCGAGCGGGCGCAGCATCGGTGCGGCGAACGGCTCGACGACCGTGACCCGGCATCCGGCGCGGCGGGCACTGGCGGCGACCTCGCAGCCGATGAAGCCGCCGCCGACAACCACCACGGAGGCTCCCGCGGTCAGCTGCGCACGCAGTGCGATCGCATCGTCGAGGGTGCGTAGTACGTGCCGCTGCGAGCCGAACCCGTCGATCGGCAATCGGCGGGGCCGCAGACCTGTGGAGACGACCAGACCGTCATAGGCGAGCGTGCGTCCGTCGGCGGTATGCACGACGTGGTCCGCCAGCACGGCCCCGGTTACCTCGGTGCCCGTCATCCAGGACACGTCCTCGACGTGCGCGCGGCGGCGCAGGGCCACGCCCGGATAGTTGACCAGTTCGGTGGCGCCGAGTGCACTGGCGTCGGAGGCGACCAAGACGTTCTTCGACAGCGGTGGACGATTGTAGGGCAGATGAGCCTCGGCGCCGACCACCGTCAGCTCACCCGACCAGCCGTGCACGCGCAGTTGCTCAGCGGCGCGCAGCCCGCCGAGGGAGCCGCCGACGATGACAATCCGTGGTGTCATCGGTTAGTCGTCCACACGGATCGCCTGGACGGGGCACACGTCCGCGGCCTCTTCGACGGATGCGCGAAGGGATTCGTCGGGCGCCGGCTCCCAGACCAGCCTCCCGTCGTCATCGAACTGAAATACCTTCGGCGCGCTGAAGATGCACTGTCCGTGGTCGGCGCACACCGCGGTGTCTACGGTGACTTTCATGATTGGGCCTCTTCTCCCTGAGTGGTCGGTCGCTGTACCGCGCTGGGTACGGTCGTTGTCTTCTGCCGGGGGTTCCCGGACGGGTCAGGAGCCGGTGTGCTGGTGGCGTTCCCGGCCCTCGACGTGGTCGAGGAACGCCCGGAACAGGGGGGTCATCGGGTCCTGTTCGGGATGCCACAACACACCGAGCGCGAACCCATGCTCGGCGGACTCGATGGCCTCGATCACCCCGTCCGGCACCGAGTGCGCACTGACCATCAACCCGGTGCCGAGCCGGCCGACGCCCTGGTGGTGTGCGGAGTACACGGTCGCGGTGTCGGACTGGTAGGCGCGCGCGGCGACCGTGTCCGGGACGAGGGTGACCTCGTGCTTGCCGAACACACCGTCGTGGGCGGCGTGGTCGTCGTGGGCCAGTGAGTCGGGCACGTGCTGGTCGAGTGTTCCGCCGAAGGCGAGGTTGAGCATCTGCATTCCGCGGCAGATGCCGAGGATCGGGACGTCGAGTTCGAGGGCGCGGCGGGCAACCGCGAGCTCGGCGAGATCGCGCGCGGTGTCGGGTTCGGCCGTGGCGGCGTGGGCGGCGTGGCCGTACGTCGCCGGGCCGATGTCACGTCCCCCGGCCAGGATGACCGCGTCGACGAGATCGAGTACCTGGTCCGGGTTTTCGGTGATGTCGTCATCGGCCGGGAACAGCAGCGCGGTCCCCCCGGCGCGCCGGACGGCCTCGATGTAGGTGGTCGGCAACGTCGCGGTGGGGATGTTCTTCCACATCCCGAAGTCCCCGTGTTCGACGCCGACGACGATGCCGACCTTCACGCGCCCGGAATTGGAGGAGTCCATGGTGGTCACCTCAGCCGATCGTGAAGGGGTCGCGGGTGGCGCCGGTCAGTTCGACCCACACCGCCTTGGTTTCGGTGAATTCGAGGACTGCGTCCGGTCCGTTTTCTCGGCCCCATCCGCTGCCCTTGAAACCGCCGAACGGTACGCCCGGTCCGACCACGCGGTAGGCGTTGATCCACACGGTGCCGGCGGTGACGGCGGCCGCGACGCGATGTGCGCGTTGCAGGTCACGGGTCCACACGCCGGCGGCCAGGCCGTATTTCGTGCCGTTGGCCAATGCGAGTGCCTCGTCCTCGGTCGAGAAGCGTGTCACGGCGAGTACCGGGCCGAAGACCTCCTCCTGCGCGATGGGCATGTCCGGCCGGACGTCGGTGAGCACGGTGGGTTCGACGAACAGGCCGCCGCGGCCCGGTGATTGGCCACCACCGACGGCGACGGTGGCGCCGTCGGCGACCGCCTTGTCGATCATCCCGAGCACCGAGGCGAGTTGCCTCTCGTTCGCCACCGGTCCCATCTCGGTGGCCGGATCCGTCGGGTCGCCCAGCACGATGGTCTGTGCGCGGCGCACGATCAGCTCGACCAGCTCGTCGTGGATTGATTCGTGGACCAGCAGGCGTGAGCCGGCCAGGCAGGTCTGCCCGGTGGCGGCGAATACGCCGGCGATGACACCGTTGGCGGCGGCTTCCAGGTCCGCGTCGGGGAACACCAGCTGGGCGGACTTGCCGCCGAGTTCGAGCAACACCCGGGTCATGTTCTGCAGGGCCGCGCGGCCGACCTCGATACCGACGGCGGTGGATCCGGTGAAGGCGATCTTGTCGATGCCGGGGTGGCCGGCGAGGGCCTTGCCGACCTCCGGTCCGGTGCCGGTCACGACGTTGAAGACGCCCGCAGGGAAGCCCGCCTCGTCCATCCGTTGGGCGAATTCTAGGGTCGAGGCCGGGGTGTAGTCGGAGGGTTTGACGACGAGGGTGCAGCCGGCAGCGAGGGCGGGCGCGAGTTTCCACGCCAGCAGCATCAGGGGTGAGTTCCAGGGCAGGATGGCGCCGACGACGCCGACCGGCTCGCGTCGGGTGTAGATGAAGAAGTTGGGGCGATCGGACGGCAGGGTGTCGCCGCCGAGTGTCTCGGCGATTCCGGCGTAGTACCGGTACCACTGAGGGAGATAGGCCATCTGGGCGGCCATTTCGCGCACCAGTTTGCCGTTGTCCGTGGTCTCGATGGCGCCGAGTGCGGCGGCATCGCGCTCGAGCAGGTCGGCGAAGGTGCGCATCAACCGGGCCCGTTCGGCGCCAGTGGTGGTCGACCACGGCCCGGTGGTCAGGGCGGCGCGGGCGGCGGCGACGGCGCGGTCGACGTCGGCGGCGCCGGCGTCGGGGGCCGTCGACCACGGCTCCTGGGTGTAGGGGTTGGTGGTGGCATAGCGAGCCCCGGATTCGGCGGCGACCCAGGCTCCGTCGATGTACATCTGGTATTCGGGCAGCCCGGTGGTGTCGATCGTGCTCATCAGTTTTCTCCTGGGGTCAGTCGGTCGGCAACGAGAGCGCCGCGGCGTCGACGAGTGTCGATCGCAGGATGGTCTCGATCTCGGCGAAGTGTTCGGGGCCGGTGATGAGCGGCGGCGCCAGTTGGACCACGAGGTCTCCGCGCATGTCCGCGCGGCAGATCAGTCCCCGCCGATAGAGTTCGGGGGCAAGGAAAGCCAGCAGCGCCTTGCCCTCGGCCGGCGAGAAGCGTTGCTTCGTCGCGGGGTCCTTGACCAGTTCGATCGCCCAGAAGTAGCCTGCCCCGCGCACGTCACCGACCAAGGGAATGTCGCGCAGCGACTCGAGCATTCCGCGCAACACCGGTTCATTGGCGCGCACGTTTTCGAGCATCTTCTCGCTCTCCATCAGCTCGATGTTGGCCAGCGCGACCGCCGAGGCGACCGGGTGCCCACCGAAGGTGACACCGTGCATGAACACGTTGTTGTCGGTGAGGAACGGCTCCATGACGCGGTCGGAGGCGATGACCGCGCCCATCGGCGCGTACGCGGAGGTGAGGCCCTTGGCCGTGGTGATGATGTCGGGCACGTAGTCGAACCGTTGGGCGCCGAACCACTCGCCCAGGCGTCCGAACGCGCAGATGACCTCGTCGGAGATCAGCAGGACGTCGTACTGGTCGCAGATCTCCCGTACGCGCTGGAAGTAGCCCTCCGGCGGGACGAAACAGCCTCCCGAATTCTGCACCGGTTCGAGGATCACCGCCGCGACGGTGTCCGGTCCCTCGAACTCGATCCTTTCCTGGATCGCCTCGGCGAGGGTATCGACCGCCTGCGGGTCCAGCCGGTACACGTTGGTGTTCGTCACGTGGCTTCCGCCGATGGGCAGCGGCTCGAAAGGTGCCCGTGCCGGCGACAACGCGGTCGCCGCCAGCGCGCCCAGGGTGGTGCCGTGATAGGCAGTGTTGCGGGAGATCACCTTGTACTTACCGGCCTTGCCGCGAATCTTGTGGTACTGCCGGGCGAGCTTGAAGGCGGAGTCCACGGCTTCGCCGCCACCACCGACGAAGAACACCCGGTTGAGATCCGCGGGCGCCAGGTCGGCGATCTTGGTCGCGAGCTCGATCGCGCGAGGGTGAGCGAATCCCCACGTCGGGAAGAAGGCCAACTCGGTCGCCTGCTTGGCCGCGGCCTCAGCCAACTCGGTGCGGCCGTGGCCGACGTTCACGCAGTAGAGGGAGCTCAGGCCGTCGAGGTACCGGTTCCCGTGCTGGTCCCACACGTAGCAACCCTCGCCGCGGACGATGACCGGGACTTCGGCCCCCTGCGCATACGCACCCATGTTGCTGAAATGCATCCACAGATGCCTGCTCGGGTCGGAATCGACGGTCTGCACGGGATTCGCACTCAACTCGACTACCTCCACTCTGACTCAGTTTCGGGGGATCTTGCCTTCTAACCTCTGACATTATAGGTTTGATTTATGGATGTCAACGGAGGAGCAAACCCATGACGCAGATACGCAGCCAGAACTTCATCGGCGGACGGTGGGTCGACCCCGCCGACGGCGCGCGGGCGCCGATCACCAATCCGGCAACGGGCACGGTGATCGGCGAGGTGGCGGCGAGCTCTCGCGCCGACGTCGACCGTGCGGTCGATGCCGCCGAATCCGGCTGGCAGACATGGCGGGAGACGACCCCGCGGGAGCGCTCGCAGTATCTCTTCGCCCTCGCCGACGCGATGGCCGCGAACAAGAGCGAGCTGGCCGATCTCGAATCGGCGAATGTGGGCAAGCCCATCCTGAATGCCCGCGGCGAGGTCGACGAGGCGATCGACGGCCTGCGCTTCTTCGCCGGTGCGATACGCAGCTCAGAGGGATTGGCGTCCAACGGATTCCGCCGCGGCACCACCTCGATCGTGCGCCGGGAACCCATCGGCGTCGTAGGCCTGATTACCGCGTGGAACTTCCCCCTGATGGGCGCGATCTGGAAGGTCGGCGCCGCACTCGCCGCGGGGAACGCCTGCGTGCTCAAACCCGCCGAGCAGACCCCGTTGACGACACTGGCACTCGCCGAACTGGCGGCCCCGATCCTACCGCCCGGAGTCCTCAACGTCATTACCGGACAGGGCGATCCGGTCGGATCCGCGCTCTCCCAACATCCCAAGATTCGCATGGTGTCGGTTACCGGCGCGGTCACTACCGGAAAGGCGGTGGCCGCCGCGGCGGCGCACACCCTCAAGCGGGTACATCTCGAATTGGGGGGCAACTGTCCCGCCATCGTCTTCGGTGACGCCGATCTCGATGCGGTGGTCGCCGGAATTCGTCAGGCCGCCACGGTCAACTCCGGTCAGGTCTGCCTTTCAGCGTCGCGGCTTCTGGTGGCGAAGTCCTGCTACGACGATCTTCTCGATCGCCTCGTTCCCGCGTTCGAGTCGGTCCGAGTCGGCGCGCCCGAGGAGGGCGAGCACATCGAGATGGGGCCACTTGCCTATCGCGGGCACCGTGATCGAGTGGTCGACTACATCCACAGCGCCCAGAACGCGAAGATTCTGACCGGGCACCTCGACCCGGACTCCGACAGCAATTTCGTTACCCCGACAGTGATCACCGGCGTCGAGCAGGGTGACACGATCGTGCAGGAGGAGATTTTCGGTCCGGTCGTGACCGTGCAACCGTTCGACACCGACGCCCAGGCGGTGGAGTGGGCGAACGGGACCCCCTTCGGGCTGGCCGCGTCCCTGTGGACCCGCGACCTGAACCGGGCGATGAACACCGCCCCGCGCCTCGAGTTCGGCACGGTCTGGATGAACGACCACCTGTCGATGCTTCCCGAGATGCCGCACGGCGGGGTCAAGGATTCCGGGTACGGCAGCGAAGGCTCGAGTTACGGCATCGACGAGTTCACGCAGGTCAAACACCTCTGGATCAAGCACGGTTGAGCCCTGAGACGTGATGTCCCGGCGCACTGCTCGCGGCGGCGCCGGGACATTCGTACAGACCGGTCTGGATGCTGAATACACCGGACCGGAGGGTTGCGAAACACCCAACAAGCGAATAACATCTAATGTCTGATGTTATATCATCACTCAGGGTTCGCCCCTGGGATCCCCCCGTGCCGCACACGTCGCCCGGAACGCCCACTCGATGGGCGCGGCGTAGCACACTATTCTTGAGACCCCGGAGGACAAGTATGCCCACCACCCGTGAACACATGACCCCGCTGGAACTCGCGCTCAGCGATCCCGCCCGTGACTCCGAACTGAAACGGTGTCGGCAGCTGTTCGACGAAGGCGGTGTCACGCACGTGCATTGCCAGTACGTGAGTGTGCAGGGCCGCGTCCTCGGAAAGGTGATGCCGGTCAAGTATTTCCTCGAGACCGCGGCCCGCAAGGGTGTGCCATTCGGTTACGCCGTGGCCGGCGGATTGCAGGCGAGCCTGGCCGGTGAGCTGCTCGGACCAGGCGGTATCAGCACCCGGGAGGGCCTGCTGGTGCCCGACTTGGCCACGGCGCAGATCCTGCCGTGGGACCGGAGCGTGGCACGAGTGTTCTGCGACCATTTCCGCTCACTGCGCGAGGAAGTCGGACCGGGTGAACCGGAAGAGGCCGACGCCCGCGGCAACCTCAAGCGCGTCATCGCCGCCTTCCGGGAAGAGACCGGACTCGAGCTCCGCACCGGGTGCGAACCGGAGATGAGCTGGTTCAGCGGCCCGGACGCCATCGACCGCTCCGCCTCCTTCTTCCCCGACTGGGTGGGCCCGTCCTACCACCTCGAGCACATCGCGGAAATGATGCCGATCCTCAAGCGCATCACCCAATACGCCCAGGAAATGGGCTTCGAGATGATCCAGTCCGACTACGAGGACCCCGGCCAGCTCGAGTGCAACTTCCTCTACGACAACGCCCTCGCGACCGCAGACCGACTGATCACCTACCGGCAGATCTGCATGGCGGTGGCCAAGGAGTTCGGTGTCCTGGCCACCTTCATGCCCAAGCCGGTCCCCGGCATCATGGCCAACGGCTGCCACCACCATGCGAGCCTCTGGCGCGGCGACGAAAACGTGTTCGCCGATGACGACGATCTCACCGAACTCGGCCGGCACGCGCTCGGTGGCCTGCTCGAGCACACCCGCGGAATGACCGCGGTGCTCGCATCGACGACCAACTCCTACGCCCGGTTCTGGGACGTCGGCCTGTTCGCGCCGGCAGTCACCAACTGGGGATACGACAACCGCACCACCAGCTACCGTGTGCTGCCCGGACGCGTCGAAGTCCGCTCCCCCGACGCCGCCGTCAACCCCTACCTGTCCCACGCCGCGCTACTCGGTGCGATGGCCGACGGCATCCGCCGCAACCTCGATCCCGGCAAACCCGAACTCGGCAACGCCTACGCACCCTCCGACGAAGAGACCCCCTCGACCTTCGCGGCGCCGCCCCTGACCTTGTCCGAAGCCTTGGACGCCCTCGAGGAAGACAAGGCGGTCCGCTCCGTTCTGCCCGGCTCGCTCTACGACACCTTCACCGCCTGCAAGCGTGACGAATGCAACCGGCGCTCGGGCGCGATCACCGACTGGGACTTCAACACCTACCTGCGGTACACCCCGTAACACACCCTTTCGGACCCCGCCCCAGGGCGGGGTCCGATCGTCCATGCCGGTATCACCTTCAGAAGGATCCTTACCGTGAGCGATCTGCAACTCATCCAATCCGGAACTCTCGTCCTGTGCTCCACGGACATTGCCGCTCCCCCCATGACCTCCGTCGTCGACGGTGTGCGGTTCGGCTACGAGCCCGACCTCGGCCGGGCACTGGCCAGTCATCTGGGCCTCGAACTCCAGTGGGTCGACGTCCGCCGGTGGTCCGATTTCGTGCCGACACTGACCGAGAAGCGATGCGACGCAATCCTGTGCAACCAGGCCATCACCCCCGACCGCGAGGAAATCGTCGACTTCACCCTCCCCTACGGACGGTTCAACGAAGGAGTCGTCGTCCGCACCGACAGCCCCATCCACTCGGCCGCCGACCTCGTCGGCCGTAAAGTCGGCGCCATCACCGGGACCACCAACATTGCGCTGGCCGCATCGTTCACCGGCGCCGAGGTCGTCGAATACGGCTCCGGTGACGACGCTTTCCACGAGATGGCCGACGCCGCCGTCGACGGCACCATCGATGCGTTCGTCGACGACGAGATCGTCCTGCCCGCACTCGAAGCCACCGGTAAGCTGCGGGTCGCTTTCATCGCACCCACCGGAAACCCGTACGGCATTGCGGTGCACAAAGATTCAGATGCGTTGCGCACCAGCCTGAACGAGGCGATCCAGCACCTGATCGCGAACGGCACGCTCGCCGGAATCTGGAACAACAACTTCCCCACCAAAGCATTTCCCTTGTGAACCTGCCGTCGCCCTCGCGGCACGGCATCAACTTCCCGTGAAGGCGGCGACCGCCGACACCTGCACCTGTACAACGGCGGCCGCCGCCCAGACCGGACACACGGACCACTACCGAGGAACTCACCCCTCAACGGTTGGGAGAAACCTGTGGAATCGAAGGTGACACATCCCGACGACGACATTCTCGACCTGGCCACTCTGTGGGCGCCGATCGGCGGGCCCACCCCGGACCGGATCAGAGATCTCTTCCACATCGAGGTCGACGACTATCGTCGCCGACTACTCAATGCAATCCGCTTCCACCGAAGGCGCCTTCCCGAACGCACTCGCGCCGATCTCGAGCACGTGTACGGATCCTCGATCCTCACCGAACTCGACGAGACGCAGCGCACGAACACACCCCCACCACCCGATGACAGCCCAGCCTGGCGCGCTGATTAGGTTGCCGCGCATCGTCGCCCGACTGCGAACACCGACGTATCCCGGTACTGCCGGCTCGATCCCCGGACAACTATCCGACTGAATTACTTCTCTAGACAGCTGGTTTCCCATGTCTGAACCGCACACCAAGACCCGCGACTTCCGGCCCGACCCCACGTCGAGCAGGAGCCTCGCCAACAACCCCGCCGCCGACGAGCACCCCACGGCGCATCCACTCCCCCGCCGACAACGGCTGCGCGACAGAGTCCGCGCGGAGAGACACTCCCGCGTTCCGCGTGAGGCAGACCAGCTGATCCGCTTCGCACAGAACTGGATCCCGTACGGAGGACCGCCGCCAGATGAAATCATGGTCCAGTTCGGGATGACCACAGCCCGCTACCTAGAGGCCCTTCGACAGGCGATCTACCTGCCCGACTGCGACCCCAGCATCGCGCGCCGAATACACACTGCTTACTTCGCCCGCCGATCGACCCGATAGCCACTGGCGCCGCAAGCTGTCGAAGTCGGTCCTACGCTCAATGCAGCGACGCGCTCGTCGCCGTAGACATCAGTGACTCCGAGGAGCTAGCGGATGACGAACCAGTGAGTAAGGACCTTCTCACCCCCGAGCGTGAGCTCAGGCGGGGCGCGACGGCATGAGTTGTCGGAACCGCGCTAGAAGCGACTACTTCCTCACGGAACCGCCGCTGCACTTGTGTCCAACCGGTTGTTCTTTCCCTCCTTCGACCCGGTGGTCGGTACGCTGCTGGCGTTCTTCGCCGCCGGTTTCGTCGTCAGACCGCTCGGGGCGGCGGTATTCGGCCACCTCGGAGATCGACGCGGACGACGACTCGCGCTGATCATCACCGTCACTCTCATAGGCTTATCGACCGGCCTGATCGGGCTGCTCCCCACCTACGACGCCATCGGAGCGCCGCCCCATCTTGCTCACCGCGCCGCGGTTCTCCAAGGGGTTTCGGTCGGCGGGGAGTGGGGCGGCGCGACACTGATAGCGCTCGAGTACGCACCTGCGCACCGCCGCGACTAGTACGCCGCGGTACCGCAATTCGGAGTCCCGATCGGGCTGTTGCTCTCAAGCGGCACGTTCGCACTCGTCGGCCTGCTACCCGATGAACAGTTCGACGGCAGGGGTTGGCGAGTGCCTTTCCTATCCGCGTTCATGCTGCTGGCTGTCGGACTCTACCTCCGAGCCCGGGTCGAGGAACCGATCGGAGCGCCGCTGTCCCCCGAAGCGCCGTGGAGGAATCGCAAGGCGAAGTACGTGGAGTGGCTCGCCTCACCGGACGCCTTCGCTCTGACGGCGAGGTAGACGGTGAACCGATCGGCTACGCCATGGCCCGTGTGAAGGATGAGGCTCAGGGCTCGTGGGAGTCGGGGGCGAGGACAGGCGTCCTGAAATCCCTTTCCGTACAGGCCGATCAGCGCGGAAGCGGGATCGGGACGCGGCTGTTCGAGGCAGTCCGGTCCGAGTTTGCGAAGCAGGACGCGGCCCAGTTGGAGCTATCCGTGATCACGAGTAACGGGGCCGCGATCCGGTTCTACGCCGGGCAAGGACTCGTACCATACGTGACAACCCTGGTAGGTCGCAGTTAACCAGGGCGGCAACTCAGGTCGGCGCACCCGAGCCAGCGTGTGCGCCGACCACCCCGTCATGCCACCCGTCCACGGCTCCACGCGTCGCGCCCTCGCCGGCTGACCAGACTGGTTCCGCCTGAAGTGGCCACGGTCGGGCGGCTTGGGTTGGACCCCGGAGGCTGCATGCCCGCTTGGTGAATGAGTCGATCTTCGGCTGTCCAGTACAAGCATTCCACCACCGCCGGAGGAGCTGAATCGAGGCGAGCCTCGTCCTCGAGGCCACCGTCCCATGGTGCCGGCGCCGAGGAACTCGACGCGAGTCGATGGGCGCCGAGGAACACGGGCGCAGGCAGATGTGGTGCTACGCGCTGTGGGCCGGATAGTCCGTGTAGCCCTCGGCGTCCCCGCCGTAGAACGTCGCGGGCACCGGTTCGTTGAGCGGCAGTCCTTTCGCAAGGCGGACGGGCAGATCGGGGTTGGCAATGAACGAGCGGCCGAAGGCGACGGCATCAATCAGGCCAGCGGAGATCAAGGTCTCGGCCTTCTCGACGTCGTAGCTGCCGGCGCCGACGATGACGCCGGGAAATGCTGACCGCAGTTTGGCGCGAAACTCTTGGTCCAGGGGCGGGCCGCCCGCCCAGTCCGGCTCGGAAAGGTGCAGAAACGCTATACCGCGAGCCGCGAGCTCCGTCGCCACGTGCAGCCCCATCTCGGCACTTTCCGGGTCGTCGAGCCCGTTGAAGGGACCGACTGGCGAGACGCGGACACCGATGTGGTCGGCGTCCCACGCGCCGGTCACCGCGTCGACGACCTCCAACATCAGCCGGGCGCGGTTGGTCTGCGATCCGCCGTAAGCGTCGTCCCGGTGGTTCGACTGTGGCGAAAGGAACTGGTGGAGGAGATAACCGTGCGCGCCATGGATCTCAACTGCGTCGAAACCCGCCTCGCGCGCGTTGACCGTTGCCGCGCGGTAGTCATCGATTACGCGTGGGATCTCGTCAGTACGCAGTGCTCGGGGCGTCGGGCAGCTCACACTCTCCGGACGCCCATTCACGCCGCGCAAGGTCGTGCGGTTTCGGTACGGCAGCGCGCTCGCCGACACGGGCAACGCTCCGTCGTGTAGTGACTCATGGGATACGCGACCCACGTGCCACAGCTGAGCGGCGATACGGCCGCCGGCCGCATGCACCGCGTCGGTCACGCGGCGCCACCCGGCCACCTGCTCGGGGCTGTAGATACCCGGCGTGTCCATATAGCCCTTGCCCTCGGGGGAGATCTGCGTTCCTTCCGAGACGATCAGGCCGGCGCACGCACGTTGAACGTAGTAGTCACGCATCAGGTCGTTGGGTACGTCGTCTGGTGGGGTGGCTCGCATCCGAGTGAGCGGCGCCATCAACACCCGGTTGGGCAGGTTTAGCGCTCCGACGCGCAGTGGTGAGTGCAGTGGGCCGGCTGATGTCGTTCGGGCGACGATGACGTCGCGGGTGTCCTCCATGAATGGGACTCCTTCACTTTTTTCTACAACATACAATCTTAGAGGTTTGATGTAAAAGGGTGGAGGGCGGAGTTTCGGTGCTGGAAACATTTCAGGGTTGCCGCCGTGCGGATCTCTAGGCGCAAGCCCGTGCTGAGCGCGACACGCTTGCGTCCCACTACCCGTTGCGCCGGCGTTCCACCCTCCACAACCGCGCCAATCATGCGGCCGTCGCGCACGTACTCAACGGTCATTCCTCGCGCGGGCTAGCCGTGTTCGAGGTCGCCGTCGACGGCGCGAGGTCTCGTCACGCTCTGCTGACGTCCCGAACCCAGCGTTGTAGTGGAGGGATTCGCGTCTTGTCCCGGGTCACGCATGGTTTGTGCGCACTGGGCGGTGATAATTCAGTTATCGCAGCTACGGGCCCGAATCCCCACGTCACCGCGTTTTTGCTCTGCAGAGTGCCGATTTTTTTGTGGCCTTGGTGACGAGGCTGTCGAATCTCGGCGACGCCCCCGCCCCGACAGGGCTGGCCGCAGCGTTGACGACCGACACCATGAGGGCCCTCGACCGACCGGCTCCTGCGCCGTCGAACTCAAGCCGTGAGCCGGGCTCCAGGAGGTCGGCGACAGGTTCACCACCTCCCGTGGCGCTTCATGAGGCAGTGGACGAGACCGGTTACCGTCTGTCGGTATGGGGACCACCTTCCACGGGCCGAGCCCGTGGCCGCACATCACCCGCGCCATCCGCACCCGCGGCGCCCGGTACGCCGCGATCGGCTACCTCGGACAGGACGCGCCCGCGCTGCTCCCGCTGCGCGCCGGGGACGTCCTGGTCGTCAACGCCTCCAAGGCTGCGGTCCGGGCGCACGCCACCTCCCCCGCCGCCCTCGCGTACTACGTGAACAGGGGGGTGCGGGTGCTGTCGTCGCCGACCCTGCACGCCAAGGTGATCGCGACCAACACCCGGGCGGTCATCGGGTCGGCGAACGCGTCGGAAAACTCCACCCTGGCCGACGACGCTGTGGTCATCACCGACGACCCCGACATCATCGCCTCCGTGCGGAAGTTCATCGACAGCCTCGACGAGATCACCGAGGTCGATCAGGTGTTCCTCGACGACGCGATCCTCGAGTGGGAGATCGGCCGCGCCGTCCCACTGCCCGGGGTCACCGGCCGCGTCCGCACCGAGACCGATTTCCTGCCGACGCCCGTGACTCGGATGTTCGTCAAACACGCCGTCGACTACGAACCCACCCGCACCGAACAACAGGTCCTCGACAACCAGCGGGGCCGGCACCACAGCCGCGGCGGCCCGGCGGCGAAGTACCAGCTCGAATCGCTTCGCCTCGACAAGCCCAGCGGTGTGAAGCGGGGCGACGTGATCGTCTTCGTCTCGGCCGATGACGAGTGGATTTACGCGCCGGCGGTCGTGGTGTCCGACCCCATGAAGATCCCGCGGTCCGGTGGAGCAGTTCTGTACTTCCTCCGCCTCCGCAGTGGCCTGTCCCCGCTCCCCCTCCCAGACGCAGAGAAGGCGCTGACCGACCTCGGGCACCCGGGCTCACGGCTGCGGACCGACCACTACGTCCGCTCCCCTGGCCTTAGGTCCGCGTTGCTGGGGTTGTGGGACCTCTGATCGTCTGCGTGCTTGTGTCAGCATGAGAGTCAGCGCCGCAGAACCGGCGAACCCGAGCGTCGTGCGTTCGTCGCGCCTTGGCGGATCCACCCCAGAGCTCGCGACCCCGGCGGACCGGCGGGTAGGCACGTTGATCTCAGCTACCCGGACGTAGGACTCGTGTTCGAATCATTCTCGCGGGTACGGCTTCTCAGGAAATTCACCGACACCGCCGGGCCGGGGGATGCGACGATCGAAGCATGCGCCGCCGTCGTTGGCCGGCCCTCGCGCCGCCCACCACGGGAGGATCGCCCTGCACGCGGGCATGCCGATCGTGACCGAGAACGCCTCACCCTGAAACCGTCCACAGCGACCGCGTTCGCATCCGGGCTGCTGCTGCGGTTCCCGCTGTACGTCGCCGGTCTCCGCGCCGACTTCGCGCGCTACGAAACCCGGCCCCGCACCGACGCCCTCGATTGGTCGACGCAGTGGTCCTGGCCTCGGGGCGGACTCCACCCCACCTCGTTCACCCTCGCACTCGGGCCCAGCCCCTTCCCCACCACCTTCAAGTCCGATGCCCAGCGGTGACTGTGGAGACGCTGTTCGTCGAGCTGAATGCCGAGCGGGTGGTGGACGCTTCCCGGTCGCCCGGAAGCTGCCGGCGAACCGACCTGCATACCCGCACACGAGCGTCCGACGCTCAGGCAATACGGGCGATGCGAGCGGTCGCGCACATCGGACACCGGGTGGTCACGCCGATGACCCACCCGTTGATCCCGGCGAACGCCTCCGCCGCGGATCGTCCGGCGACCGCGGCCTGCTACCTGTCCGCGCCGCTGCGCCTGGGCGAGGATCATATCGGTGCCCTCCACCTCTACAGCGTCGACGGCCACGGTTTCAGCGACCTCGACGCCGCCCTGCTGAAGATCTACACCACTGTCGGGGAAACCATCATCGGCCTCTCCCGGGACCTCGAGAGGCACTCCACGACCTGTCCGGCCTGAAAACCGCCATGGAGAACCGGGGCGTCATCGAACACGCCAAAGGTGCCCTGATGGCCTCCCGCGGGATCGGCGAGGACACCGCCTTCGCGTCCCTCGTCGACGCCTCCCAACGCGAAAACGTCAAACTCGCCGCCAAGGCCCACCGGATGATCACCTCGTTGGACTGCCGATCCTGAAAACCGATCCTCGACCATGCCCTTGGCTGCGTGAGCCGACCGGGCCGGCCGCCAAACGGCTGGCCGAGCTGACCGGCCATGAGGCCTGCACCGTCCACCGCCTGCTGGAGCTGCAACCCGGCGGCGACCCGAAATACGATCGCGACAACAGGCTGGACGCTGACCTTGTTGTGGTGGACGAGTCGTCGATGATGGACGTCATCCTGGCCAACAAACTGGTCAAAGCCATCCCGGAGGGGGCTCATCTGCTGCTGGTCGGTGACGTCGACCAGCTCCCTTCCGTCGGTGCCGGAGAAGTACTGCGCGACCTGCTGTCCGCCGACACGATTCCGCGGGTGCGGTTGACGAAGATCTTCCGGCAGGCCCGGCAGTCCGGGATCGTGGTCAACGCCCACCGGATCAACGCCGCAACCCCGCCGCAGCTCACCGGGTTCGACGACTTCTTCTGGTTCGCCTGCGAACTCGCGGAACAGTCGGATCTGCACCCGGCCGAGGAGACCGCCGAGTTGGTGGTCGACATCGTCGCTCGCCGCATCCCCCACAAGTTCGGGCTTAACCCGCGCCAGGACGTGCAGGTCCTGGCACCACGGCCATGCAATCTTGCGAGCAGAGTTTCTAGCCGCTACGCCTGCCTCCGCTTCGGTGGTTACCGCTCTGCCGGACTCGGTGCAGAGGGCCTGCGAGACGAGTAGTTCCGGGCAGATTCGATCCCCGTGTCGTAGTTGTCGACATACTTGGCAGCTGTTTTGGTGTACTTCGAACCGATTGCTGCTGGGTCGTAGGCCATGAAGACGACGTCGGGCCGTCCGTTGTTGAACTTCCGGTATGTGCTGTAGTTCCAGCCATCGGGTGCGTAGTCGTCGTTCCAGGCGAGGCGGGCGACCGGGACGAATCCCGATTGCGCGTAGATCTTTGGAAGCACTGTGTCGAAGCAATCCAGTCGGTGTCCGCCGATTTCGGTTGCCTGAGATAGCAGCGCGTATGCCGCCCTTGGATGGGCACAATCGTTGTGCGCGAAGACGGAGACAACCTCATCGCCGTTGACTGCGACGCCGGCCTTCCCGTCGTCGGTGACGAGCATCCGCATTCCGCGGTACTCGTGAGTGTCGTAGACGTAGACAGAGGCCGCGTAGGGATTGTTGTTTCGGAGTGCGAGCATCTGCTCTCGATACAGATCTGCGTCGTGTCGGTCGAGTTCGTACAGCGTGGGTGTGCTGACACCTTTTGCGACTAGCCGCTCGCGTATGTGCGATGAGAGAGTGTGTTCGGCGATGGGAGTGATCTCGCGACCGGAGATCAGAATCCGAGGGCTTCGGCCTCCACGATCTCCGGGTCGGTCCAGTACTGCTCGATCTCCCGGCGCTTGCTGTCCGGCAGGTTCGGGCGCCACCCGTGTAGACGCCAGAACGCTTCCCGTTGTTCCTGGGTCAGCGTTGGTTCGTTGCTCATGGTGATTGTCCTTTGTGGTTGGGTCCTGCTGACTATTGTGCATCGCGTGTATCTGTTGTGCGCGCAACGCTTCAGCGGCGGCCAGTCGTTGGTTGAGCAGGTTGCGAGAAGTGTCGTTGTTTTCGTGTGCGATTGCTTCGCGAAGTTCGTTCTGACCGGAGGGGGTGGAGTCGTATAGCGCGGTATGTTCTGCGACGGCGGCTTCGGCTCGTCGCACGCGTTGTTTGAGGGTGTTGTTGTCGGGATCTTCAGCTAGTGCGTGGAGTGCATCGTTCAGTTTGGTTCGGGCGCGGGTGAGTCGGATGCGCAGGTGTGGGGAGCAGCGTGGTCCGGGTTTTGGTTGGCACATCAGTCGGCGGCCACTTTCGGAGTGCAGTGGGCGACGAGGGTTGCAAGCATGCTGGCGAGTGAGTCCACCTTGGCCGGGTTCGCGACGCTCGGCGTTGTGAGGTACTGGTCGCGGCGGAGTTCGATCATCACGGCGCTCACCCGCGGGTCGTGCTGGTAGCGGTTGAGGGGGACGTAGCAGCCGCCGTAGGGGGTGTTGGTGGCGATGTCGCCGAGCGGGGCGAACGCGTCGAGTGCCTGTTCGCGGAGTTCATTCGAAGTATGGAAGTCGTCGGTGCCGAGGCAAAGCGCTGGGCGGGACTTGTTGGGGTTCTCGAATCGGGAGGGGTGTTGCGGGTAGGAGTGGACGTCGATGATGACGGCTGCGCCGGTGTTGGCGATCCGGTCGTCGACCAGGTCGGTTAGCGTCAATGCCGCGCAGTTAGGGCGGCGGGTCTGTTGTCAAGTGTGCTGGTATGAGGATGCTGATGCTGATCTCGGCGTGGTAGTTGGTGCGGTCGATGTCGCCCTTGGCTCGGTGTTTGGAGATTGCGCGCTTCACTACGCGGGGGCTGACTCGTGTTCTGCGCGTGGGCATTAGATCGGTGAGTACGGCGCGGCCGATTGCGCCGACCAGGTCGATGACGGTACCGGCGATGACGCCGGCGGCGTGGATGAGCTGGTCGCGTGCGGCGTGGAGAGCGACGGTGAAGCTGGCCCGGTCGGGGCTGGCGGTCGGGTTGGTGGCGGTGGCGTCGGCGATGGCCAGACGGAGGGCTTGGTAGGTGGTCAGCAGGGCGTAGACCTCCTGCTCGATGCCGGCCGGGGTGCGTGCGCGCAGCACCCGTCCGCCGAGGATGCTGGACTTCAGCTCCAGGTAGGAGGTTTCGATCTCCCAGCGTTGGTGGTAGAGCTCGACGATCGCCGATGCCGGAAACGCCTGGTGGTCGGTCAATGTGGTGATGAGTCGGTAGCGGCCGACTCGGCGTTTGCGCTGGTGATCGCCGGTGCCGGTGATGGCGATCTCGGCGTCGATGACTCGAAGTGTCACTCCGGCGATCACCGTCAGGTAGGACCGGTCCGGGCAGCGCCCGATCCGTGGGAGTTTGCGGTTGTCCTTGCAGCGGATGAGCAGGTCCGCACCTGTGTCGGCGATGCCGGCGATGATGTTCTGTGCGGCGAAGTTGCGGTCGGCCAGTAGCAGCATGCCCGGCCGTAGGCAACCGAACAGGCGTGGTGCGTAGGTGGTTTCGCCGATGAGGGTCGAGCCGAACACGGCGTCGATGACGGTGCGGGTGCCGCACGCGACGATGGTCAACATCCGCATCAGCGGGTATCCGGAACCGCCGTGGGTGCCGCTTTGGCGACTGAAGCAGCGCAGGTTCGCCGCGCTGTCGGGCACCGACATCGTGGTGCCGTCGACCGCGCAGACCAGCAGCCCACGCCAACGCGTCGCCCCCGCCGCCGGCCCGGCGAGCAGCTCGAACAGCGCCCGCAACGGTTTGGCCCCGACCCTGCGGCGAGCCTGGGCGAGCGCGGAACTGCCCGGCCGGGCCGGCGTCAGCGCGTCCAGTCCGGCGGTCAGCCGTGCCCACACCTGCTGGTAGCCGCCCTCGGCGAACAGTCCGGCCGCGAGCAGCAGGTACACCACCACCCGCGAGGGCAGATCGCGCACCCGTTTCTGCACACTCGACGTCGACGCGAGCGCGTCGTCGACCATCTCGAACGGCACGATTTGGGTCAACTCGCCGAGGTGACCGGGCGCGAACCGGCCTACGGCAACTTCGACGGGGCGGCGGATGACAGACTGTGTGGACAGCGGAACTCCCAAGGTAAAGGGTTGTCTTGCGAGGACAAGCCCTCGATACCGGGAGTTCCGCTGTCCCACACGCACCGACACGCCCTTTACTCACGTGTGTCCCATTTGACCCAACAGTCACACGCCTAACTGCGCGGCATTGCGGTTAGCGTGGCGGCGTAGGGCCGGTAGTAGGTGTCCATGAGGCGTTGTGCGTCCGTGGCGGGTTCGGGCCGCAGCGGTGCGCGGTTGCAGGTGCGGGTGTATACCGCTCCCCTGCCGACGGCGTTCATGGGCTCGTCGTCGCCGGGGAATCTTTCGGGGTCGATGACGAGGCGGGAGAACTCGTTGGTGGCCAGCCAGGGTCGCGGGCGCCCGGATGCGAGAAGTTCCGCAGCACGGATGGCGATGTGATCTGTTGCGGTGTCAGTCGATTCGTCCAGCTCTAGCTGCAACTCGTCGCCGGTCAGGAGCATTCCGGCACGGACCGTCTCGGGGATGGAGCGGGAGGCATGCGGGACGTGCAAGATGACCGGCGAATCCGCATGGCCGGCATGAATGTGGCAGGAGGTCATTTTTTGTATTCCTTGTTGGGTTTAGTATCGCCAAACGTTGCGTAGGATCGACCGCGTCGTTCGGAGCACGGCAGGGTCGACTGATCGGTGAGTCTTCCTCCTCGGTGCCCGCATAGGATCTCCTTCTTCGATGCGCATGTGTCGAAGTCTTCGGTGGGTGGAGGCTGTCGCTGCGCTAACGCGTTGGAGGTGGGTCCCGGTCGGTGACTGGCCCGGGGTCTTTGAGTGCTTGATTACGTAGTCTGCGGCGGTCGATGGCTCCGTGGGTGAGGGCGGTGGGGCGGTGTCCGACGTGGTACTGGCCGGGATTGTGGGGGCAGGGGAACACCGAGAGTCCTTTCGATCCGTGGTGGCGTCTGCGGACGCTCTTGGCGTCGGATCGGGCAAGGTAGCTTCGGAGTTTGCAGCGCCTGCACCAGATCCACCGGGCAGCGGGATTGTGTGATCGGGGTAGGGCCATGGTGTTTCGCCTCTTTTCACGTGCAGGATTATTCGTAGAAGGCGGTTACGCGCCCCGGTCGATCTGGAGGTTTAGCCAGTCGGTGAGCCATTGGATGGCGGTGCGGCCGGCGTTGTCGACGACGAGGTGGTTGTAGTCGGTGTGGGCGCTGGAGGTGAAGAATGAGGCGGCGTTCAACCCTTCGGCGACCAGGGCGGCGAGGTCGTCGGCACCTTGGGAGTGGGCGATGGTGGTCAGCGATCCGGTCAGTCCATTCAGGTCGAGATTCTGCGCTTGGGCGTTGATCGGGGTCGGAGCAGTGTGGGCTTGTTTGCCGAGGAGGGCCGGGTTTGTTTTGGTGGCCTTGCCGGTGAGCATGTTCACCGCGACCGAGGCGAGGTCGAGGCCGACGGGCAGCAGTCCGGTCATGGCGGCTCCGGCGCCGAGTGGGTCGGGCGCCTGCCCTGGTGGTGGGAGGAGTTTCTCCACGGCGGCCCAGGCGATTTCCTGGATCTGGCCGATCAGGTTGGCGAGCCGGATGACATCGACATTGGCCAGGATCGAGGTCACCAGGGCTGCGATCTGGGTGAATCCGGAGGGGTCCGGGATGACCGAGAGGATTTGTGAGACCCACCGAAGGTCGACGCCCGCGGCGAGTGTGACCAACGGCGCGAACTGGTTGTTCAACTCCCCCGCGATCTGGTGCGCCCCGTGTGCGTCGAGCGCGGCAACCGTCTGCGGGAGGACCGTCAGGTTGTGCAGGATTCCGGGGAGGTCGAGTGCGGTTACGCCGGTCACCACGTTGAGTACTTGGCCGACGACGACGCTCGGTTTGAGGACCGCCAGCACGCTCGAAGCGGTCGTGAGTGCGTCGGCGGGTGTGGCGGTCAGCGGCGCGACCTGTGCGCTCAGTGTTCCTGTTGCGGTGGACAGTGCGGTCGCCTCCGGCGAGGTGGCTGGCACGGTGGCTGCGCCGGACTGGACCAACGCCGAAGCGGTGTCGGCGAGTTTGCTCGCGGTGGTCACCGCATTCGACAGGTCGGCCTGGGACGCGGCGGTCAGGAGCTGTCCGGCGGCGTGTTCAGCGGTTCCCGGTGCTGCGGTGGTCAGGTGGGCGGTGGCAGCGGAGTTCGCTGCGCCGGTCGCGATCAGATCCGCGATCGGGCTGAGGGTATGCATCAGGGACGTCGCGGAGTTCGCCAGCTGTCCGACGTCGATCGTGTCTGCGTTGCTTTGTTGCGCCAATGTGGTGGCGTTGCGGCCGAGTGCTGGCAGATCGGCTTGGGAGAAGTCCGCGGTCAATGCCTGAGCGATGCCAGTGCTTCCGTCGGGGGCGGGCGCACCGGGGTCGGCACTGGGCGTCTTGCTGAGGATGGAGCCGAGCGACCCGAGGAGCGGGCTTGTCCCTTTCTGGATGGAGCAGTACAGGTCCTTGCCGGTGTAGCAGATGGAGGCGACCCGGCCGGAGAGCTGGCCCATTCCCTGCGGGCGGGGGCCGGCGATGCCGGTGCCTGCGGCGCGGGGGCCGACGACGGCTTCACCCTGGGTGCCCGAGCCGGGGTCCGCCAGCAGGCCGACCCCGAGTACTCGATCGGGTTGGATGGGGCCCTTGCCGTTACCGATGTCGGAGGCGAGATCGCCGGCCGCGTCAGCGCCCTGAGAGTATCCGGTGATCGTGAACTTGGTTTGCGTGCACTTGCTTGCCATGTCGGTCAGCACATTGGCTGCTTTGGTGCGTGCGTCGGACTTGCTGTCGGCGTAGGTCTTTCCGTTGTCGAACGCGCGGGCCATATACGGCAGGGTGTAGACCTCCGCGCGGTCACCGTGGGTAGCTGTGATGGTGTCGGCGATCGGTTTGAGGATGCCGACCGCAACGGAGGGGTCGGCATGCTCGTTGGTTTCCCAGGTTCCGGGGATGAAGAGGTTGAATGTCGATGCGCATCTGGCCGGGTCCGCGTGCGCCACCGCCGGGACGGTCACCGCTGCGGTTCCGGTGGCGACCGTCGCGGTGACCAGTGCTGCGAGTGCGCGTTGGGCGGTCGGACGTGTGGCGGGCATTGGCACCTCATCTACCGGGCGGACTGGGGTGGATCACCGTTCGGTGAGCACAACAGTGGCCCCAGCCGGTTGCGCTCGCGTCGAGGTGAGTGCCCACAGTGGCCGGTTAGTACGGTGAGATCAACGTGACCTGTGGATAACTCCACGGTCTATGGGGCTCCGCCGAGGTGATCGCTGTGCCGGGTTCGCCCCCGTCGATGTGGCGTCCGGTTCATGAAAGTCCATGAGTGCGGCCCTGGACCCCTTCGAAAACGATGTTGTGCCGGTATCGAGTTATCCAGCTCCGTCGCGGCCGTTGCACTGCCTCGATTGCGTCGGACGCTAATGTCCACGGCAATCTCGGCGGGCGTTGCGCAAACGGCTTTCGAAGGCACCCGTGGCGTTGCGGCAGCCGCATGCAAATCTGTGGGCTGCGGCCAACCTCGTCCTGTGCGGGCGTGCCCGTGGAGCGCCGCATCTCACGCCGTGGTGGGATCAGCAGTGGTGGGATCAGCAGTGCGCACTGGCCATCCGGTTGCGCAAGCTGATCAGGGACCCGTTGCGTTCCCGGGAAACCGGGGAGTTAGTGAGGTCATCATGCCGGTCGAAGGCAGGGAGCGGTGGGATCGCGAATCCTGCATTGACCGCGGCTGCGACGGCCTTGTTGTACCGGCGAAGCGCGGTGCTCGGGGCTTTTGCCTCGGTGGCATCGGCGAGCTGACCCCAGGTCGTGGCCGGTTCGGTGATCTTGATTCGAGCCGTCTTCTTCACCAGCGGATCGAGACTGCTCTCTTCGATGAACGCCAGCAGTTGCGCGGTAGTCGGCTCTGCCGCCCGCATCCCGGTTTCATCGTGTGCCTCGGTCATTGCGGTGGCAGCAGCATGTTTCGCAACCTCGCAGTCCGCGGCAACCGCGCTTGCGTCAACGTCGCCGACGTTGCCAACTGTTGCAACGCTCGCCTCCACTCGCTCATCCCCGGCAACGACCCCGTCGGCGTTGTTGACCGGCGTTGCATCGCCGCTGCCGAAGGCAAGCGACTGTGTGAGCACATTGAACTCGGCGTACGCGGACCCGATTGCCTTGATGAGGACGCCGACGCCGTGTGTGAAGGCGAGGACGAGCAAGGGCGGGATGATCGCAATGAGTGAAGCACCGGTCGGCGAGAGTGGTGTGTAGCCGAGGTCGATACCGGCTGCGACAGCGCGAGCAGCTCGGAGACCGGCCTGATGTGCGTGATAGGCGTTGCCGAACACACTGATGAGCACGACGACGACGGCGAGGGACAGGAAGAATTTCTTCCCGGCCGCACCGCCGCTGATCTTGCTCAGTGCAACGACCGCAATCGTGGCACCGAGAATTGCGCCATCCACGATGGCCGGGAAAATCCAAGCGAGCCAGTGCGGAATGCCCGCCTGTTGCGCAAGGTCTCGTTGCACCGCGAAGGACAGCACGAACGCACCGATGGTGATACCCACCGCAATGATGATCGCAATGAGCAATGCGGCGATCAGGGCGTGGAGCTGAATTCGTGCGGCGCGGAGGTTGAGGTCGGTCATGTTCGGATGGTCCTTTCCGGTTCCGGGTTGGTCGTTGCGCGCGGCCGCGCCGCGCCGGTCGCTGTCAGAATGCGGATTTCGCGAGCGTGCACGGACACCGTGGCGCATGCCGTTGCGTTGCAGTGGCGTTGCGGACGAAACGCGAAAGCTTGCTCAAGCTCACTGGCCGGGGGTGCATTGCGCGTATGTGGGTTGAGGATGTTGCAGGTTGCGGCGAGGTGGCGTTTCGCGGGTTGCCGCAACGGAGCGTTGGTAGTCGCGGCGTTTGCGCCTGGTGTGCGTGTGCGGGCGCGGGCGGGTCGAACGCCGTTGCGTACCTGTTGCGGCCGGCGGTGAGTGCGCAATGTGTGTCTTGGGGCGTGCGCCATCCGGTTGCGGTCGCATCCGGCTTTCCTTCCCGGCCGAGCCGAAGGGCGCAATTGATCGGGGGGCGGCCTTTCGTGGTTTCGGATCGTGAGGTGGTGGTTGCGCAACGCGTTCTCCCGTTTGCACGGGACGAGTGCGCGTCGGCGGGATCGAGCGCGGCGTGCGCAAACGGATACGCATTGCTGCTTGCGTGGTGTGCCGTCGGGCGCAATCCTGTGCACAGGCCAGGTGACGGTTGCCTGTGTTGCGGCACGATTGCACGTCGGTGCAACGCGCGGTGCACGGGGATGGACTCGTTGCAACGACGGTCGGCGAAGTGCGCAATGGGCTGGGGCGACCGCGGTTGCGGATGCTGTCGGCGCCTCCGGTGGGTGTGCAATGCCGGGTGTGGTGTTCACGCGATCACGTCGATCAGCCAGCGTCCGTCGACGTGGGTGGTGGTGATCGTCTGGGTGAATTGCGTGGAGGGTTCGCCGGGTCGCATCTCGGTGAGGACGAGCGTGTAGTGGTTGTCGTTGGTTTCGATGGTGCGGAGGCAGTAGTTGGTGCCGAGTGGGACGGTGTCGATGCCTGCTTGGATCTTGTCGGCCGTCGGGAGCGGTGAGCTTGGTGCGGCGAGGGCGCGTGCGGCTTGGCCGGATCGGAGCACGTAGTAGGCGTGTTCGAATGCGGCGATGACCCCAGTTCCGGTTTTCTGGTCGCCGCGGTCCCTCTGGCACTGGTTCTCGTCACCGCGGGGTGTGGCTGAGAGGCTTTCTGCGGGATCGGAGTTCGCCGCGGGGGTAGTTGTGACAGTTTCGGGTTGTTGGGTTGTCTCTGGGGCGCCTGGAGTGGTGTTTTCGGGCTCGCCGATCCGCAGTGCGGTCCAGCCGACGGTGCCTGCCGCAGCGAGAACCAGCACGGCGCCGATGGCGGTCTTGGTGCCGACTCGCCGCTGCCCAGGCTTCTCTGATTTCGGCGGCGGGAGTGGTCGGGCCGGTGTGCTCGTGGCGGCGGGCCCGCCGGACGACGCGGTGGTGTCGCGTCGGCCCGACGGGGTGGTGGCAGTGGGTGCTGGTCCGAGGGTGTCGATCACTGCCGGATGCCGGGTCGGTTTCCGCGCTCCGCTGTTCCGCCTGTATTTCCTCACCTGCGGTCCCTTTCGGTTTCAGCGTGCAGCGGTTTCGACGGTCGACAGGAGCGCGCCGACCTCTGCGGGCATCGCCGTGCGTAGGTCTGCGCCGGCCTGGAGCAGTTGGTTTCCGCCTGGCTGTTCGGCCACCCATGCTGCTGTCTGTGTTCCGGCGTCGACGGCCTGATCGATCACTGGTTGGCAGATGGCCTCGGTTACGGCGGGTGCGGTGTTGTCGGCCCACTCGATCGTGGCGGAACCGGTGGTTGTCGTGGCGGCGGTGTCGACGGCCTGTGCTGCCGCGGGGGTGGCCTGTTCGACGAATTGGGCGGCGGGCTGCAGATCGACGACCGGCGCAGGTTCGGGAGCCGGCACGGGTGCGGGTTCGGGTGCCTCGCCAAGGTTCTCGCCCGCCCCGTAGGCGGCGCCCGCGAGTGCACCTCCTGCGGCGGACAGCGCCCCGACGGTGACGGCTGCGGGCGCGCCGAGTGCGAGGCCGCCGATGATCGCGCCGGTACCGGCGCCCGGACCGGCGAGGACGGGCCCGCCGATGGCGGCGCCGGCGGCGAGGCCGATCAGTGCGCCGCCGGCGGCTCCCACCGCACCGGCGGTGACCCCAGCTGCGGTCGCACCGGCCACACCGGCGGTGACGGCACCTGCTGTGGCGGCGGCGGCCATGCGGTCCGAGCGGGTGGTGGGGACGCCGAGGGAGTTGAAGAATGTCGCGCCCTGAGCTTCGAGGATGGCGCTGGTGTTGTTGAGTTTGTCGGCCTCGGTCTTGGGCAGCCAGTCTGGGCGGGGTCCGGTGAGGTAGCCGAAGCGGTAGGTGTCTTCTGGGGCTTGGATCGGTGCGACCGGAGCGCCGTGTCCCGGGGCAATCTCGGGCGCCTGCTCGGGCTCGGGGACTTGCTGCTGCTCCCCTGTCGGTGACGGGGTGTCGTTGTAGTAGGTGGGCTCGGTGTGCGTGGGTGCTTGGCGGGTGGGCACGTTCTGGTACTCGGTGGGGATCGGGATGTAGGTGTCCCAGTCCGCGGTTGTGCCAGCGTCTTCGGAGCTTTGCTGTGGGGTCTGGGACGGCTCCGGGGTGGGGGTGGTGACGCCGGCCTGGCCACGGTCGCCGGTGATGCCGGCTTGGCCGGTGTTGTCGTTGATGCCGGCCTGTCCCGGTGCCGCTGCCGCGTTGGGGGCGAGAGAGATCCCTGCCGCGATGCACGCGGCCGCGAGGGCGGCGGTGGTGCTCTGGCGCACTGCCTGGCGGTGGCGCCCGGTGTGGTGTGCTCGGTTCCTGGTGTGAGTATTCGGGGCGGTCATTGTTCTTCCCTTTCGTGACTGGGTGTGTGCGGTTTCCGTGGGTGAACGGTTATGGGTTGGCGGAGGCACGGCTTAGGTCAGCCGGTGCTGGTGATCAGGTCGACGACGGTCGCGGCGATCACGGTCAAAGAGTCGGTGGTGGTGCGGCGCAGGTGGTGGGGGACGATGCGTTCCCCTCCGGCGAACAGCGGCTCGTAGGGCATGCGGAGTACCTGCACTCCTAGTGCAATGAATGCGTCAACGGTGTCGGATTCGACCATCGGGGTGTCCCCGGGGCCATCGGTGATGATGACCACGGTCCGGTCCAGTCGGCCGGGATGTGTGGTGGCGAGGTCGAGGAGCATGCGGTGCGCTGTGGTGGCGGCATCGCGGCGCAGAGGCACGGGTACGACGAGGGCGTCGGCCTCCGAGACGGCCCACTGCCAGCTGCCAGCGAGTGGGTTGTTCCCGGTGTCGGCGACCAGGATCTCGCGGTGGTGGGCGAGGATCGAGGCCAGTGCCGCGGCGTCGTCCCCACTTAGACCCACATGTTGTGTTGCAGTGAGGTCGTGGTGGCCGGCGACGATGTCTTCGCCGGAGGGTTGCCGGGTCAGATGCCGGCCGAGGGCCGAGGGCCGCAGGTGCCCGGTGGCGGCCTGGTCGGACGCGAGGAGCCCGAAGGTGTTCTGCTCGTCGGGGGGTGGGACGCTGACCCGGTCGGCGAGGCTGCCGCCGCTCTCGGCCAGGTCGGCGCAGACCACGTTGGCGCCGCCGCGGTGCGTGGCCAGTGTCTGCGCGAGGGCGACTGCGATCGGGGTTTTGCCGACCCCGCCTTTGGTGTTGGCCACCGTGATCGTGGAGAAGTCGGGTATCGGGCCGGTAATCGTCGCGGCCGCGACGCGCAGTCGCATCTCGGTCGCCGATGGTTTCGGGGACAGGCTCAGCCCCAGGACGGCGTTGAGTCGCCCCCGTATCCCGGTGCGTGCCGGTTCCGTTGCTCCCGGGATGATTCCGGGTGCCGCCAGGACAGAGACCGTTTGGCGGCGAGCATCGTGTGCGGGGTGGGGCGCACTCCCCTGCCTGGCGTCATCGGGTGCCGGGTGAGCGGTGTCGCCGAGTGCGTCCAACGTGAGGCTGACCGGTTCCTCCGCGATCATGTCGGCGTTTGCTGGTTCCTCACCCTGGTCGGCGCGCGTCGGGATGGGGCCGGTTGGGGCTGACCGGGACGCGGTTCCGTCGGGTGCCACGGTGACGTGGGTGCAGCGGCCGGACCGGTGGACGGCGACCTCGACGGGCGCCCCGGCGTCGACGGCGCGTTGCTGGCTGTATTCGTAGATGCTGTCCTGGATCGTCTTCCCGACCGGGGCGACCAGCTCGTCGCCGGTGCCGGCGACACGCGCAACTCTGTCGGAGACGATCTCGACGGTGAACTCGTGCATGCGGTTCACCCGCCGAAGGCGCCGACGGACGAAAGTTCCGTGTCCATGTCGGCCACGGTCTTCTCGGCCTTGGCGAGGGCGTCGAGGGCGTCGGAGCGTGCCTTGCCGTCGGGGAGGGCCTCGATGATCTGGCGTCGCATCGCCACGGCGGCCTTGATTTCCTCGAGGCGTCCCGACGTGAGTTCCTGCTCCTCGGTCAGCTTCGCCAGCCATGTCGGGACGACCGCCTTGAGGACGCGGCGCAGTTCGGTGATGACGGGGTCGTTGGCACCCTTGGCCGCGAATGGTTCACGCAGCACCGTGACGTCGTCGGTGGTGGGGGTGATCGACTGGGAGATGCGGCGGCTCATGGGTCGGGGTCCTCTCGATGGGTGGGTGCGGCGACGTGGGTCGTCAGGGGG